>DAIPJR010000255.1:0-3035 GCA_036770165.1 Actinomycetes bacterium
CCTGGCCGCCCGGATGCTCGCTCCCTGCCCCGCAGCTGGTCCGAGGCGTACTCGGCTAGTCCAGCAGGTCGGTCAACGGCACCGAAGGGTCCGCGAGCCGGACCGGGTCGACCGCGCGGCGGGAGAGGATCAGCGCCTTGATCGGGTCGGTGACGTCCCATACGTTGACGTTCATCCCCGCGAGCACCCGACCTGAGCTCAGCCAGAAGGCGACGAACTCGCGCGTGTCCGTGTCGCCGCGGATGACGACCTGGTCGAAGCCGCCCGGGTCGACGTAGCCGGTGTACTCCATGCCGAGGTCGTACTGGTCGGTGTAGAAGTACGGCAGCCGGTCGTACGCCGCTTCGCCCCCCAGCATCGACCTCGCCGCGGGCACCGGCTGGTTGAGGGCGTTGGCCCAGTGCTCGACGCGTATGTGCCGACCGAGGAACGGGTGGTAGGCGTTGGCCACGTCGCCAGCCGCGTACACGTCCGGGTCCGAGCTGCGCAGGTGCTCGTCGACCACGATGCCGTTGTCGACGGTGAGGCCGGCCGCCTCCGCGAGCTGCACGTTCGGCGTCACGCCGACCCCGACCACGACGATGTCGGCGGGTACGTCGGAACCGTCCGACAGGACGACCGCGCCGACCTGGGCTCCGTCCGGGTCCGACGGACGCAGATGGTCGACACCGACGCCGAGCCGCAGGTCGACCCCGTGGGCGCGATGGAGCGCGGCGAACACCGGCGCCACCTCGTCCCCCAGCACGCGGAGCAACGGCAGCGCTGCTGCCTCGAGGACGGTGACCTGCGCTCCGGCACCGCGAGCGGCGGCGGCCGTCTCGAGCCCGATCCAGCCCGCACCGACCACCACGACTCGGGTGTCGGCCGTGATCGACGACCGCAGCCGCTCGCTGTCGTCGATCGTCCGCAGGTAGAGCACCCCGTCGAGCTCCGCACCGGTCACGTCCAGCCGCCGCGGCGACGAACCCGTCGCGAGCAGGAGCTTGTCGTAGCCGAGGGTGCTCCCGTCGGACAGGGCCACCTCGTGCGCCGTGACGTCCAGGTCCGTGGCCGAGACGCCGAGCCGCAGCTCGACGTGGTGCTCGGCGTACCACTCGTCCGCGTGCACGAACAGCGAGGACCGTTCGGCGCTGCCGGCGAGGTAGCCCTTGGACAGCGGCGGTCGTTCGTACGGCAGGTGATGCTCGGCGCCGACCAGGACGATGCGGCCGTCGAACCCCTCGCCGCGCAGCGTCTCGGCGGCCTTGGCTCCGGCCAGGCTGGCACCGACGATCACGAAGCTGTCCTCGGCGGTCATGCCTGCATCGTTGCCGCTTGCCGGCCTCGTCGCCAGTCGGAGCCGATTGTCCTGACACTTGTGCGGGGTAGATCAAACGAATCGTCAGCTGAACTGGCCGAGGATCGCGCCCGTGGTTGCGCGATGATCCGAGTGCGATCACGCTGAATCCGTGGACGACGGCGTGCACCCTCCGGACGGTGACCTGCTCGCCGCGGGTGGTGAGGCCTCCTCCTGGTCGACGTGGATGAGCCTGGAGCGCAGCCGGCATCTGCGGCTGTTCCGATGGACCGGTGCGGTCGCCGGCGCAGTGGCCGTCGCCGCCCTCGTCGGCGTGGTCGCGATCGATCTTCGCGGGAACCCGAAGGCGGCCGGCTCGGCTGCGACAGCGGCGACCCGGCGGGTCGTACCCGGCGAGGGTCAGGCGTCCTTCACCTGGATACGGTCGCTCGCCGCCAGCCAGGCGCCCCTGACCGACTACGTGCGCTCGACCTCCTCGCACGGCGCGTGCGTGGTGGTGGCCCCCGGGCACCTTCCCGACCCGGCGATCGAGGCCGCGGTCCGAGCGGCCATGCCCGGGTTCGTCATCCACGACCTTGCGCGCACCCTGGACCAGGACACCGGTCTCTGCTCGGTACAGCTGCGGGCCACGAACGCCTCAGCGCCGCGTACCACCCTGGTCCTCAGCGTGTCCTCGCCTTCGGTGACCGGGCAGAGGCTGGCGCAGCCCAAGCTGGGCACCGGGTCGCAGGTCGACGGGGGCACCGTCACCGAGTACGCGTCCGCCCAGACCGTCAGCGGTTGGACGGTGGTCGTCGGGGCGACGGGGCCGCTCGGTGCTCAGCCGCCGAGCAACGACCTGCTTACCCTGGCGCAGAACCCCAGGCTGACCTGGTGAGCGGGCCGGACGGAATCCGGTTGTACCGGGCGGCGCCGCTCGCGGATGATGCGACGCATGAGCCCTGAGCACCGTGCCGACCTGTTCCTCGATCCCGTAGACGACCCGCGCGAGGGTGGACCGTCGCTCGGTGACGAGAAGGCGACGCTGGCGGAGTACCTGCGCTGCCAGCGCCTGACGCTCGAGATGAAGTGCGCCGGCCTGGATGCGGAGCAGCTGGCCCGCCGCTCGGTCGACCCTTCGACTATGTCGCTGCTCGGGCTCGTGCGGCACATGGCCGAGGTGGAGCGCAGCTGGTTCCGGCGACGGCTGGCAGGGTCGGACGTGCCGAAGGTCTACCAGACCGAGGAGCAGCCGGACGGCGACTTCGACGGGGCGGTGGCCGACCCGGAGGTCGTCGCGGAGGCCTGGGGCACCTGGCGTGCGGAGGTCGCGTTCGCCGAGGCGTACCTGTCCGCGGCGACCGATCTCGGTGCCACCTTCGACCTCCCAGGCCATGGACTGGTGTCGTTGCGCGAGGTCCTCGTGCACATGGTCGAGGAGTACGCGCGGCACAACGGCCACGCCGACCTGCTTCGCGAGGCCATCGACGGCCGGGTCGGCCAGTAACCCAGGTACCGGCCCGCGGGACGTCCCGAGAGCGGCCTAGCCTGCGGTCATGGCCCAGCTGCCCCGCCCGAGGTCCTCAGGTCGCGCGTGGTCGTCCTTCGTGGCTGACCCGCCGGCGCTCGACCGGCCCGACCGGCCGGTCCGTACCCTCCGCGAGAGGGGCCACCCCGAGCACCGGTTGCGGGTGGAGCACGATGCCAGCACGCTGCTGATCCACCTCTCGGACGAGGATGGATCCGGGTGGACCACGAT
>DAIPJR010000061.1:0-9381 GCA_036770165.1 Actinomycetes bacterium
GGCCCGGGCGCCCCCGTCGACGCCGCCGAGGAGATCCGGCGCACCGTCACCTTCGTCGGCGCCGTCCGGGACCGCCATCCCGCCACCGTGATCAGCATCGACACCTGGCGGCACGAGGTCGCTGACGCAGCCTGCGAGGCGGGCGCCGACCTGCTGAACGACGCGTGGGGCGGGGTGGACCCCCTGATGCTCGACGTCGCCGCAGCCCGCGGCGCCGGCTACGTCTGCACCCACGCGGGCGGCCAGCAGCCGCGGACCCGTCCGCACCGCGTCGCGTACGACGACGTCGTGGCCGACATCCTCATGCGGACGGTCGGGCTGGCGGAGCGAGCGGTCGGCGTCGGCGTCGCACGGGAGTCGATCCTGGTCGACCCTGGCCACGACTTCGGCAAGAACACCCGCCACTCGCTCGAGTCGACGCGACGGCTCGGCGAGCTGGTCGCGACCGGCTGGCCGGTCCTCGTCTCCTTGTCCAACAAGGACTTCGTCGGCGAGACCCTCGACCGGCCGGTCGACGACCGCCTGGTCGGGACGCTGGCGACGACCGCCGTGAGCGCGTGGCTCGGTGCCCGCGTCTTCCGCGCCCACAACGTCGCCGAGACCAGGCAGACGCTCGACATGGTCGCCTCGATCCGCGGCACCCGTCCGCCCGCCGTCGCCCGCCGCGGCCTCGCCTGATCCGGCTTTACCTGACCCGAACATGGGCAGTACGCCGGCCGCACGCCGTGCGCGCATCGTCGTACTCGACCAAGCGGGACCAAGCAGCACCAGCACCGGAGGAACAGACATGAGGACCAAGAGGCGTACGGCAGCCGTGGTGGCGGCGTGGACCGCGGCCGGCGTCCTGGGCGCAGCGACGCTCGCCGGGGTCGCGCGTGCCGCGGACTCCGGCTCCAGCAGCACGCCCAGCAGCACGAGCAGCGCGAGCAACGCAGCGAGCGGGGCCCTCGCCGGCCGGCCAGGCCTGGCACAGCTGCGCCAGCTGGGCAGCCGGGTGCTGCACGGGGAGTTCGTCGTGAAGACCAAGGACGGCGACCGGACGGTCGACACCCAGCTCGGCGCGATCTCCTCGGTCTCGGCGACGTCGATGACGGTCAAGAGCAGCGACGGGTACACGCAGACGTGGACGCTCGCCTCGACGACCCGGGTGCGCGCCAACAAGGGCAAGGGCACGACCGCAGACCTCAAGGTCGGCGAGACCGTACGGCTGCTGGGGCCGAGGTCCGGCAGCGACGCCACGGCTGCCCTCGTGGTCGTACGACCGGCGTCGACCGGGACCGCGCCGTCGACAGGGACTGGTTCCGCAGCCGGCTAGGCGTGGGTCAGGCGTGGGTTAGGCGTCCCCGAGGTCGGCCTCGAGGAACTCCTCGGCCGGGACGACGGGCGGCTGCTGCGGCAGCGGCGCGTGGTCCCGGCCGGTCCCGACTGGTACGGGTGCAAGGGCTGCGCCGAGAACCGCGAAGGCCTCGGCCAACGACCCGGCCCAGACCAGCTCGGCCGCCGCCTCCGCACGGACGAACCCGGCGTCGACCAGCGCCGCCACCTGTGCGCGCAGGGGCCCGAAGACGCCGGTCGGGTCGAGGACCACGACCGGCTTGGCGTGCATGCCCAGGGAGCGCGCGACCCAGATCTCCAACAGCTCCTCGAGCGTCCCGATCCCGCCCGGCAGAGTGAGGAACGCATCCGACCGTCCGTCCATGATCCCTTTGCGCTCGCGCATGTCGTCGGTGACGACGAGCTCGTCGGCGTCGTGGTCGGCGACCTCCATGTCCAGCAGCGCCCGCGGGATGACCCCGACGGTTCGGCCTCCTCCGGCACGTACCGCCCGGGCGACCGCTCCCATCATCCCGACCGACCCGCCGCCGGAGACCAGCGTCCAGCCCCGCCGCGCGAGCTCGGCACCGACATCGGTCGCGAGCCGGGCGTGCGCCGGGTCGATCCGCTCGCTGGATGCGCAGAACACGCAGACCGCTGGCGGCTGGACCGTCACTTCTTCGGGTGCGTCTTGTCGGCGCGCACGACGGCTGCGAGAGCCTCGTCGACGTCGTCGGTGAGCTGGACGAGACTGAGGTCGGGCAACGAGATCTTGCCCGACGGCAGCACGGTCGTGCGGATCCAGTCGAGGAGGCCGCCCCAGTAGTCGCTGCCGACGAGGACTACCGGGAACGCCGTCACCTTGCGCGTCTGCACGAGGGTCAGCGCCTCGAACAGCTCGTCGAGGGTGCCGAACCCACCCGGGAGGACGACGAAGCCCTGGGCGTACTTCACGAACATGGTCTTGCGTGCGAAGAAGTAGCGGAACACGATCCCGATGTCGACCCAGTCGTTCATGCTCTGCTCGAACGGCAGCTCGATCCCGAGCCCGACCGCCTTGCCGCCTGCCTCGCAGCAGCCCTTGTTGGCGGCCTCCATCACGCCCGGGCCGCCGCCGGTGATGACGGCGTATCCGGCGCCGGCGAGGGCCGCACCGAGCCGTTCGGCGAACGCGTACTCCGGATGGTCCCGCGGCGTGCGTGCGCTCCCGAACACCGAGATCGCCGGCCCGAGCTCGGCCAGCATGCCGAACCCCTCGACGAACTCCGACTGGATGCGCAGCACCCGCCACGGGTCGGTGTGGACCCAGTCCGAGGGTCCGCGCGAGTCCAGGAGGCGCTGGTCGGTCGTGCTGTCGGTCACCTGCGACCGGCGCAGGCGCACGGGGCCGCGCTGCCGCTCGGCCGGGGTCCCGTCGGGGTGCTGGGTCGCCACGGGCTCACGCTAACGGGTCGTGGGCGGGCCCGCCCGGAATGAAGTTGCATTCTCAATGGTTGTGTGTTCAACTAAGACGGTTGAGACTTCAACCAAACGCCTCCAGCACAGAAGGGCACGAACATGACTGACCTCACCGCCACCTCCGGCACCTGGGTGCTGGACCCGTCCCACACCCGCCTCGGCTTCGCTGCGAAGCACGCCATGGTGACCACGGTCCGCGGCGCCTTCCTCGACTTCGAGGGCTCCATCACGCTGGACGGCGACGAGCCGGCCAACTCCTCCGCGCACCTGGTGATCCAGGCGGCCAGCTTCGACAGCGGCAGCCCGCAGCGCGACGGCCACGTCAAGGGCGGCGACTTCCTCGACGTCGAGACCTACCCCACGCTGACCTTCGCCTCCACCTCGGTGCGGCAGGACGGCGACGAGTTCGTTCTCGTCGGCGACCTCACCATCCACGGCACCACCCGCCCGGTACAGATCGCGGTCGAGCTCGAGGGCGTCGACAAGGACCCGTTCGGCAACGAGCGCGTCGGCTTCTCCGGCACCGCGACGATCAGCCGCAAGGACTTCGGCCTGACCTGGAACGTGGCCCTCGAGAGCGGCGGCATCCTGGTGTCCGACAAGGTCAAGATCACCCTCGACGTGTCGGCGATCAAGCAGCTCGTCAACGCCTGACCTGTACCACCCTCGCACCCCCGCGGGGAGTGCACCGGAGCGGGTGCTCAGCTGGAGAGCCAGCCGAGCATCCGCTCCTCGCACTCGTAGACCTCCGCCTCGGGCACGTACTCCTCGCGGGTGTGCGCCAGCTGCGGGTCGCCGGGGCCGTAGTTGACGGCAGGGACACCGAGCTCGGTGAAGCGGGCCACGTCGGTCCAGCCGAACTTCGGGCGCGGCTCCTTGCCGATCGCGCGTACGAACGAGGCGGCGGCCGGGCGGTCGAGACCAGGCAACGCCCCGGGCGCGCCGTCGACGACGCGGACGTCGTACCCGTCGAAGACCGCACGGATGTGGTCTCCAGCCTCGGCGAGCGAGCGGTCCGGGGCGAAACGGTAGTTGACGGTGACCGTGCACTCGTCCGGGATCACGTTGCCCGCGGCGCCGCCCGCCACGTGGACCGCGTTCAGCCCCTCGTGGTACTCGAGCCCGTCGATCGTCACCAGCCGCGCGTCGTAGGACCGCAGCCGGTCGAGGACGCCGCCGGCCGCGTGGATCGCGTTGACTCCGAGCCACGAACGGGCGCTGTGCGCCCGCCGCCCACCCACGGTCACGTCGGCCCGCAGCGTGCCCTGGCAGCCACCCTCGACCGTCGCGCCGGTCGGCTCCATGAGGACCGCGAAGTCGGCGGCCAGCCACTCGGGGTGCTCGTGCTGGATCCGGTTGAGACCGTTGCGGTCCGCGTCGACCTCCTCGCCGTCGTACAGGACGTACGTGACGTCGCGGGTCGGGGCGGACAGCGCCGCGGCGAGCCGCAGGATGACGGCCACCCCGCCCTTCATGTCGCAGGAGCCGAGGCCGTGCAGCCGCCCCTCGCCGCGACGGGAGGGCAGGTTGCCGGCCTCGGGCACCGTGTCGATGTGGCCGGCCAGGACGACGCGCTCGCTGCGACCCAGGGCCGTACGGGCCACGACGGCGTCACCGACGCGGTCGACAGTCAGGTGCGGTACCTGACGCAGCGCGGCCTCGACCAGGTCGGCCAGCGCGGCCTCGGTACCGCTGACCGAGAAGACGTCGACGAGCGCGGCCGTGAGGCTCACGGCGTCCTGGCTGAGGTCGAGGCTGCCGAGCCGGGGGGTGGTCACGGCCGTTACGGTATCGCCGTGGACGAAGAGTCGAGGAAGGCCTCGGGCGTCGGACTGGCGACCTACGACGCCGCGGGCCAGGTGCTCGACGTGCTCTACCCGCAGCCGGTCCTCGGGGCCGAACCGCCGGTCCCTGTCGGGCTGGCCGACCTCGCCGGCACGGACGCCGCCCGCGGTGTGCGCACCGAGGTGGTGGTCGTCACCATCGACCTGGACGCACCTCCGTCCGACGCCACCGACGTCTATCTCCGGCTCCACCTGCTCTCGCACCGGCTGGTGGCGCCGCACGGCGTGAACCTCGACGGGATCTTCGGCCTGCTGTCCAACGTGGTGTGGACGAGCTGCGGTCCCTGCGCGGTCGACGGGTTCGAGCTGACCCGGCTGCGGCTGCGCGACAGCGGTCGCGGGCCGGTCCTGGTGCTGGGTGTCGACAAGTTCCCGCGCATGCTCGACTACGTCGTGCCGACGGGCGTGCGCGTGGCCGACGCCGACCGGGTCCGTCTCGGCGCCCACCTCGCCCCCGGCACCACGGTGATGCACGAGGGCTTCGTCAACTACAACGCCGGCACGCTCGGCAGCTCCATGGTCGAGGGCCGCATCAGCTCCGGAGTGGTCGTCGGAGACGGGTCCGACATCGGCGGCGGTGCCTCGGTGATGGGCACGCTCTCCGGCGGCGGCAAGCAGGTCGTGCGCATCGGCGAGCGCTGCCTGGTCGGAGCCAACGCGGGCATCGGCATCTCGCTCGGCGACGACTGCGTCGTCGAGGCCGGCTGCTACGTCACCGCCGGATCCAAGCTGACGCTCCCCGACGGCACCGTGGTCAAGGCGGCCGAGCTGTCCGGGACGGCCGGGATGCTGTTCCGCCGCAACAGCATGACGGGCACGCTCGAGGCCCTGCCGCGTACCGGTACGTGGGGAGGCTTGAACGCGGCCCTGCATGTCAACGACTGACACCCGACACCGGAACGACTCACCACCCGTTCGGCCTAATGCGGGGCACCGCGGACGCCGATATCACCTGGGTGAACCTGGCCCGTGCGGAGCGGGAGCCGCCCAGCGATCGACGGCTCGCTGTCCGCCATGCCTTCCACCTGGTCCAGGACGTCCAGACCCCGCAGGTCGACGCGGCGCGTACGACGATCGAGCAGCTGCTGACCGACGCCGAGGGGCGCGGATGGGCGGATGTCGTGACCACGTTGCTGTACGCCCGCGCCGTCGACGCCGACGCGAACGTCCCCGCCCAGGTGCACGCGGCGGTCCACGAGCTGATCCGCCGCGCCGAGCTGGAGTCCGACTCCGCGATGCTCGCCGCCGGCCTGGGGATGCGCGCCGAGCTGGCGGCCCGGTCGGGCAACCTCAGCACGTTCGGGCCGGACGCCAGCCAGGCGATGCTCCTGCTCGACACCGAGTCCGACCCGCTGGCCCTGGCCAGCGCGATGATCTGCGTGGCCCTCGCCTACGAGGCGCTGTTCCTCTGGGAGCTCGGCGACGAGCTCTACACCCGTGCCGAGGCCCTGCTCCCCCTGTGCGACGACCCGATCCTCACGCCGGTCATCGGGATCAACCGGGCCCAGGCCCGGTTCTGGTGGGCGGCCGCACTGATCGAGGTCGGGCGTACCGGCGAGGCGACCGCCATGACCGTCGACGACGGGCGGGCGCACCCCTCCGACCTGCCGGAGTCGTGGGCGCAGGAGCTGCGGGTCAACTGGCTGGCCCAGCAGGTGCTCATCGGGCAGTCCAGTGCCGCCGAGGTCGACGACCTGTTGACGCTGTCCCACTGCCTGGGTTCCACCAGCTGGGTGGCTCGCGCCCAGATCCACCTCGCCCTGGCGCACGACCACCTCCGCGGCGAGCGGCTGGCGCAAGCACGTACCGAGGCGGCCAAGGCGCTGCTCGTGACGACGTCGTACGGCACCACCTACCAGCGCTCCTTCGCGCTCTGGACGATGCAGCTCGTCGAGCGGCAGGAGCAGCCCGGCCACGGCATCGCGGCGCGGGCGTACGCAGAGATGCTGACCGGCCAGCGCTGGGAGGAGCGGCTCGGCCGGCTGACGACCGCCCGCGAGCAGGTGGGCGGCGCCCGGCTGCGCGGCGAGCACGAGCACCTCGTGCGCCGCACCCTGGAGGACCCGCTCACCGGCCTCGGCAACCGGCGGGCCCTCGACGAGCGACTGGACTACCTGCGCGCGACCCTGGGTGACAGCGAGCCCGTCTCGATGCTGGTCGTCGACGTCGACCGGTTCAAGCGGGTCAACGACATCTACGGCCACGAGGTCGGCGACCAGGTGCTGCGCCGGGTCGGCGCCTCCATCGCGGCCGTGCTGCGCCCCGAGGACCTTGCGTTTCGCTTCGGCGGCGACGAGTTCGGGGCGATCCTGGCGGGTGCCCCGGCCGATGTCGTGCGCGCCCGCGCCGACCAGATCTGCCAGCTCGTGTACGCCGACGACTGGGCGGTCGTTCGCCCCGACCTTCAGGTCACGGTCAGCGTGGGAGCCGCCTCGACCATCGGGATCGCCGAGATCGACGCGCTGTACGCCCGCGCCGACCAGGCGCTCTACGCCGCGAAGTCCGACGGCCCCGGCCTCCTGCGCGTCGCCCAATGACCTGCCGATCTTGACAGGTGCGGGAAGGACGTAGCTAGGGCGCGAGGCGGGTGACGGCGGCTTCGACTCGCTCGTCGGTGACGGTGAGGGCGATGCGTACGTGGGTCCGGCCCTGGGCGCCGTAGAAGGACCCGGGGGCCACGAGGATGCCGCGCTCGGCCAGCCACGCCACGCTGGCCCAGCAGTCCTCGCGGCCTCCACCCGGGCTGCGGCTGGCCCACAGGTACAGCCCGGCCTCGGAGTGGTCGACCTCGAAGCCGGCGCCCTCGAACGCCGCCAGCAGCCGCTCGCGCCGGACGCCGTAGCGCGCCCGCTGCTCCTCGACGTGCGCGTCGTCGTCGAGGGCGGCGACCATTGCGGTCTGTACGGGGCCGGGCACCAGCATCCCCAGGTGCTTGCGGACGCCCAGGAGCTCACCGACCAGCGCCCCGTCTCCGGCGACGAACGCCCCGCGGTAGCCGGCGAGGTTGGACCGCTTCGACAGCGAGTGCACCGCGAGGAGGCCCTCGTGGCTCCCGCCGGAGACGTCCGGGTGGAGCACCGACACCGGTGACGCCGTCCACGGCAGCTCGATGTAGCACTCGTCGGAGACCACGATGGCGCCGCGCTCCCGGGCCCACGCGACGACCTTGGCCAGGTGCGGGGCCGGCAGGACCCGGCCGGTCGGGTTGCCCGGCGAGTTGACCCACACCAGCGCGACCGGCCCGGGACCGAGTGCGAGCAGCGAGTCGCTGACGACCACCTCGGCTCCCGCGACGACCGCCCCGACCGCGTACGACGGGTAGGCGAGCTCGGGTACGACGACCCGGTCGCCGGCGCCGAGCCCGAGCAGCGTCGGCAACCAGGCGACGAGCTCCTTGGACCCGATCGTCGGAAGGACCGCATCGGGGTCGAGGCCGGTCACGCCGAGCCGCCGCGCGAACCAGTCGACGACGGCGGTACGGAGCGCAGGCGTCCCGGCGGTCAGCGGGTAGCCGGGGCTGTCCGCACCGCGGGCCAGCGCCGCCTGCACGACCGCGGGCGTGGGGTCGACCGGGGTGCCGACCGAGAGGTCGACGATGCCCCCGGGGTGGGCTCGGGCGCGCACGGCGTAGGGCTGGAGCAGGTCCCAGGGGAAGTCGGGCAGCCGCCCGAGCAGCGGCGCTCTCAGTGCTCGGCCGCCTGGGGCGGCAGGGCGGCGACGAGCGGGTGGTCCTTGTCGATCTTGCCGAGCTTGGAGGCGCCACCGGGCGAGCCGAGGTCCTCGAAGAACTCCACGTTGGCCTTGTAGAAGTCCTTCCACTGCTCGGGCACGTCGTCCTCGTAGAAGATGGCCTCGACCGGGCAGACCGGCTCGCACGCACCGCAGTCGACGCACTCGTCGGGGTGGATGTAGAGCATCCGCTCGCCCTCGTAGATGCAGTCGACCGGGCACTCCTCGATGCACGCCTTGTCGAGCAGGTCGACGCACGGCTGGGCGATGACGTAGGTCACCGGTCTCCTCCTCGCTGCGGCCCCAGACCGTCCCGGGGCCCTTCGTTGCGGCCTAGTATCTCGACCGCCGTCCGCGTTGTCTTGCTTGGGGTCAGGTTGGGGTGTGCGTGTCGATCGACGAAGCGCTCGCCGGCATCGGTCGCCGGGTGTCCGTCCGCAGGGTCGTGGGTTCTCGAGACGGCAAGCCGCTGTTCACCGACGTCCTGGGGGTTCTCGAGGCGGCCGACGCGGAGGTGGTCGTGCGGCGCCCCGACCGCACGACGGTGTCGTTCCCGCGCGCCGCGGTCGTGGCCGCGAAGCTCGTACCCCCTGCCGGCCTTCGCGTCCCCGACCGCGACCTCGAGGAGATCGCCGCGCTGGGGTGGGGCGGGCTGGAGACCGAGCGCCTCGGCGACTGGTTGCTGCGCGCGTCCGGCGGGTTCACCGGGCGGGCCAACTCGGTCCTCACCGTCGGTGACCCTGGGCGGCCGCTGGACGAGGCGGTGCCCTTCGTCGAACGCTGGTACGCCGACCGCGGCCTGCCGGCCCGCTTCCAGGTCCCCATGCCGCACGCGGCCGTCGTCGACCGCTGGCTCGTCGAGCACGGCTGGTCGCTGCTCGACGAGGTACGGGTCCTCGTCGCCGACCTCGAGCCGCTCGCCTGGCCACCGCTCCGCGACACCCGCGTACGCATCGACGCGCACCCTGACGAAGCCTGGCTGGCGTCGTACCACTACCGCGGCGGCGAGCTGCCGGCGCACGCGCGAGCCGTCCTC
>DAIPJR010000256.1:0-3009 GCA_036770165.1 Actinomycetes bacterium
CGAGGTGAACGACCCGACGCTGGTGAGACCCACCCGCATGCAGATGTCGGCCACCGAGTAGTCGGTGCCGCGCAGCAACGTGGCGGCCCGCTCGAGCCGGCGGGTGAGCAGGTAGGAGTACGGCGTCTCGCCGAACGCGCGCCGGAACTCCCGGCTGAAGTGCGCGCGCGACAGGTACGCCGCGGCTGCGAGGTCGTCGACCGTGAGCGGCTCGGTGTAGCTGGCGTCAGCGAGGTCGCGCGCCCGGACCAGGTGGCGGACCGGGGGCACCGCTTCTCGGGTGGTCGGCACGCGATCAAGGTAGGCGACCGGTCCGACGGGATCTGGCCCCTTCCCGGCCGCTGTCCGTCAGAATGATCGACGTGCGCGGGCGACCTCGCACTCACGGCGGCGGCAAAGGGGTGGCGACCGGTGGTCGACGGGGCGAGCGGCGACGAGCACGACCTGCAGTCGCGGATCGAAGGGGCTCAGGCGGCAGCGACCGAGCTTGCCGCCCTGGGTGGCCGTCTGGATTCGCAGCCGGCCAGCGAGCGGGCGGCGAGCGAGAGCCTGGACGCGGCGATCGCCACGTGCGCCGAGGCCGAGAGCCGGGCCGAAGCCCTGCGCGGGGCGCACGCGGAGCACGTGTGGCACGTGCTGCGCGGTGATGCCGCGACCCAGGGCGAGCAGGCGGAGCAGGCCGCCGCAGCGGCGCGCGAGCGCGTGGCGACGCTGAGGGCGGCCCTGACGTCGATCCACAGCCAGGGCGACGCCGACCGCACGCGCGCCGCCGACCTGCGCAGCCAGATCGCGACGCTGGGTCCCCTGCGCGACGAGCTCGCGCTGGCCCGGTGGCGGGCCGCCGGCGATGCGCGGGCCGGCACGTTCGTGCAGCTGCTGACGGACGAGGAGGCGCTCGACGAGCGGGACCGCCAGCTCACCGAGGCTGACTCCGCCCTGGGCGCTGCTCGCGCCGCGCTGACGGAGATGACCAATGACCTGAGCTCTGCGCACGCGTGGGGGACCTACGACACGTGGTTCGGCGGCGGGATGGTCGCGAGCGCGGTCAAGCACAACCGCATCGACTCGGCGAACGACGCGGCGGGCCGGCTGCGCGACGCTCTGGGCCGGCTGCGCCAGGAGCTGGCCGACGTACGCCTCGACGCCGCTGACCTGCAGATCTCCAGCGGCCGGCGGACCATGGACATCTGGTTCGACAACATCTTCACCGACGCCAGCGTCCAGGCTGACATCAAGGCCCAGGAGGATCGCGCGGCCGCCCTCGACTCAGGGCTTCGTCAGGTCGCCGCCAAGCTGGCCGAGCTGCGCGCCGCCCTCGTCACCGACCGAGCTGCCGCGGCGGCACGACGAGCCACCCTCCTGCCGGACCACGCCGGCTGAGCAGACCTCGTCGACCTCAGGTGAAGCGCAGGACCGACGCGACGCCGTCGGGCAGGTCTGCCGACAGGTCGGCAGGTACGAGGCGTAGCTCGGCGCCCGTGGCGAGGGCGGCGGCGATGAAGGCGTCGGCGAGCGGCACGCGGCGCACCGGTACCGACAGGTCCGCCAGGTCGTGGAAGGTGAGTGCCAGCTGCTGCGGGTCCGGCCCCACCCAGGCCTTCCGCTCGTCGGCCAGGTCGTACGCGATCAACAGCGTCGCGACCCGCGCCTCGCGCAGCGCCAGGGCCGTGTCCCGCAGACCCGCGGTGGCTGCGCTGCCCTGTCCGTACAGGTCGCGCCAGGAGTCCAGTAGGGCGGCGGCCGTCGCACGGTTGCTGCCGTCGACGGTCTCGAGCAGGTGCTTCTCGAGTGCCGGTGACCAGCCCTCCTCGTCCCGCGTGCCGCTGCCTTCCACGATGTGCACCAGCGGCTGCACGTGTGCGGGCAGGGCCTCGTGCAGCATCCGTACGGACCTGATGTCGCCGGTGACGAGGACGAGCTGCGCGGCTGTCTCGTCGACCAGCCCTGCGACCGTGGCGGCCACCTCGGCCGCGTTGCGCTCCCAGGAGTCGACCGCACGACGCTGGTACCGGCCCTGGGACCAGGCCCCCCAGCCGCCGGCCGCGGTGCGCACGATCTCGTCGTTCGAGCCTTCGACGTGGACGACCGCCTCGGGTGATGCCGGCCAGCGACGCTCGGTGATGTCCGCGCCCGTGTGGTCCGTCACCACGACCAGGTACCGGATCTCCAGCTGGGACCAGGCGAGCATCGGGCCGCCGGCCGGCAGCGAGTCGTAGCGGATGAGGTCGTGCTCGTCGCAGTGGTCGAGCAGGTGCGCGGCGAGCAGCACGCCGTTCGCGACGAAGGCCGCGAGGACCCGGGGTCCTGGGTGCTTGCGGGCTGCGGCCACCTGGGCGTCGAGCACCAGCAGGTCGGCCTCGGGCGCCCCGGCCTGGTCCAGCTCCGCGCGCAGGTGCCGCCACCGGAGGTCGATCCGGCGCACGTCGTCGGCGGCGTCCAGGCCGAGGTAGAGCGAGCTGACGGGGCCCGGGTGTCCGTAGAGGTCTGCTGCCTGGCCGAAAGCCGATCCGCTGGCTGCGTGAGTGCGCATCACCGATACACCTCTTCTGCCCGTGACGGGCCCCCAGCGTCTCTCCGGGTCACGCGGACCGGTAGGGCCGTTGGGCGCGGCGGCGCAGGGCCCAAGGCCTCTTGTGCGAGACGGGCCGAGACGGGCCGGGACGAGCGGAGCCCCTGGCGCAGGCCAGGGGCTCCGGTGACTCGTCCGTCCAGCCCTAGGGCGCCGGGCAGGGGTTGTTCGGGAGGATCTGCTGGAAGTCGTTGAACGAGCTCGCAGTGGTCCCACCCACCTCGGGGTAGGTCACCTTGAGCAACGACCCGTACTGAGCCAGCTTCCCGAAGTCGTTGGTGGTGAACCCGGGAACGTCCTGCCCGACCGTGAAGGCGCAGCCGCCGAGCGCGTGCCCGGTGCTGTAGAACGGGTAGAACGTGGCGGGGGTGCCGTCGTCGGTCGGAGGCACCACCGTGCAGTTCGCCCCGGTGTCACCGTTGCAGGTGGGCACCGTGTCG
>DAIPJR010000062.1:0-9260 GCA_036770165.1 Actinomycetes bacterium
ATGGCGTGGGTGGAGAGCGACGACGACTACACCGAGGGCACCGCTGCCCGCTGAGGGCTGAGGGCTGAGGGCTGAGGGCTGAGGGCTGAGGGCTGAGGTCTAAGGGCCAAGCGCCGAGGCGCATGTCGTCTGGTGGTGCTCCGGCACCACCAGACGACACTTCCTGGAGAGAGCCAGCAGGGGTCGGCGTCTTGAATGCCGGACGTTGTGAAGGGCTTCACAAGGGGGTCGGTAGACTTCGGTCACCGTCCATCGCGCCGTCACCTCAAGCCGCCTGACCACCCAGGAGTGCTTCCGTGCCCAAGCCCATCGTCCTCATCGCCGAGGAGCTCTCCCCGGCCACGGTCGAGGCCCTCGGCCCCGACTTCGAGGTGCGCTACTGCGACGGCGCCGACCGTGCCGAGCTGCTCCCGGCCCTCGCCGACGTCGACGCCGTGCTGATCCGCAGCGCGACGCAGATCGACGCGGAGGCCCTCGCGGCCGCGCGCCGGCTCAAGGTGGTCGCCCGGGCCGGTGTCGGCCTGGACAACGTCGACGTGCCCGCCGCCACCCAGGCCGGCGTGATGGTCGTCAACGCCCCGCAGAGCAACATCGTGAGCGCCGCGGAGCTGGCCATCGGGCTGCTCATCGCCGTGGCGCGCAACATCGCACCGGCCAGCGCGTCCCTCAAGGGTGGCGCGTGGAAGCGGTCGAAGTACTCCGGCGTCGAGCTCCAGGACAAGGTGCTGGGCGTCGTCGGCCTCGGTCGCATCGGCGTGCTCGTCGCCCAGCGGCTGTCCGCGTTCGGCATGCGGGTCATCGCCTACGACCCTTACGTGCAGCCGTCGCGCGCGGCGCAGATCGGCGTACGCCTGGTGACCCTCGACGACCTGCTCGCCGAGTCCGACTTCATCACCGTGCACCTGCCCAAGACGCCGGAGACGGTCGGCTTGATCGGTGACGAGGCGCTGCACAAGGTCAAGCCGACGGTGCGCATCATCAACGCGGCCCGCGGCGGCATCGTCGACGAGGCGGCGCTCGCGCGCGCCCTCGAGGACGGCCGCGTCGCAGGTGCCGGCCTCGACGTCTACGCCAAGGAGCCGTGCACGGACAGCCCGCTGTTCGCGTTCGAGCAGGTGGTCGCGGTGCCGCACCTCGGCGCCAGCACCGACGAGGCCCAGGAGAAGGCCGGGATCTCGGTCGCCCGGTCCGTACGACTCGCCCTTGCCGGCGAGCTCGTGCCCGACGCGGTCAACGTCCAGGGCGGCGTCATCGCCGAGGACGTCAAGCCGGGGCTCCCGCTCGCCGAGCGGCTCGGCCGCATCTTCTCGGCGCTGGCCGGCGGGGTGGCCGTGCGCATCGACGTCGAGGTACGCGGCGAGATCGCGGCCCATGACGTGTCGGTGCTGGAGCTGGCCGCGCTCAAGGGGGTCTTCCAGGACGTCGTCGAGGACTCGGTGTCCTACGTCAACGCCCCCCTGATCGCCAAGGAGCGCGGCGTCGAGGTCGCGCTGACCACCAGCGAGGAGAGCCCCGACCACCGCAACCTGCTCACGGTCCGCGGCACGCTGCCTGACGGCGACGTCGTCTCGGTGTCGGGCACCCTCGTGGGGCCCAAGCGCATCGAGAAGCTGGTGGAGATCAACGGTTTCGACGTCGACCTGCTGCCGACCGAGCACATGGCCTTCTTCCGCTACCACGACCGTCCAGGGGTCGTCGGTGCGGTCGGCCAGCTGCTCGGCGACACCGGGATCAACATCGGCGGCATGCAGGTCAGCCGCGACGAGCGGGGCGGGCACGCCCTGATGGCCCTGACCGTCGACTCCGCCGTGCCCCAGCCGACGATGGCCGGCATCATCTCGGCCATCGGCGCCCACTCCGGCCGCGCAGTCGACCTCGAGAGCTGAGGCCGACGATGGCAGCCGCGACGCCCGGAGCGACCGCGCTCCGCCTGGCCGTGATCGCCGGCGACGGGATCGGCCCGGAGGTCGTCGCCGAGGGGCTCAAGGTGCTCGATGCGGTCGCGCCCGCCCACGGCCTGACGATCGAGCCGACCGCATACGACCTGGGGGCCCGACGCTGGCACGCGACCGGCGAGACGCTCCCCGACTCCGTGCTCGAGGAGCTGCGCGGGCACGACGCGATCCTGCTC
This sequence comes from Actinomycetes bacterium, assembly GCA_036770165.1. Lineage (GTDB taxonomy): Bacteria > Actinomycetota > Actinomycetes > Prado026 > Prado026 > JANYIP01. Next base: position 2,132 of record DAIPJR010000062.1, read on the forward strand.
GGCGCCGTCGGCGACCCGTCCGTCCCGAGCGGCGTGCTGGAGCGCGGGCTGCTGCTCCGGCTCCGGTTCGAGCTGGACCACCACGTCAACCTGCGGCCCGTACGGCTCCTGCCCGGGGTCAGCACGCCCTTGGCCGGGGTCAAGCCCGGCGACATCGACATGGTCGTGGTCCGTGAGGGCACCGAGGGGCCCTATGCCGGCTCCGGCGGCTTCCTGCGCAAGGGCACGCCCCACGAGATCGCCACCGAGGAGAGCCTCAACACCCGTTTCGGCGTCGAGCGCGTGGTTCGCGACGCCTTCGCCCGCGCGGCTGCGCGCCCGCGCAGGTTGCTCACCCTGGTGCACAAGAACAACGTGCTGACCCACGCGGGCGACCTGTGGACCCGCACGGTCGCAGAGGTGGCCCCCGACTTCCCCGACGTTCGGACCGACTACGTCCACGTCGACGCGGCGGCGATGTTCTTCATCACCGCGCCGCAGCGGTTCGACGTCGTCGTCACCGACAACCTGTTCGGCGACATCATCACCGACATCGGCGCAGCGATTGCCGGAGGCATCGGGCTGGCCGCGAGCGGCAACCTCGACGTGAGTCGGCACAACCCCAGCATGTTCGAGCCGGTGCACGGGTCCGCGCCCGACATCGCAGGCCAGGGCAAGGCCGATCCGACAGCGACCGTCCTGTCCGTGGCCATGCTGCTCGACCACGTGGGCCAGCCCGCAGCGGCCGCTGCGGTCGACGCCGCCGTGGCCGCCGATGTCGCCGGCAGGGTCGGCGGTGCGGAGCGCACTACGTCCGCCATAGGAGACGCACTCGCCAGCGGTGCCGTCCGCTAGCTACCGTGGCTGCCATGACCGGCACCGACCTGATCGCACTCAAGCCCACGGGCACGCCGCTCGCCGCAGCCGAGCGCGAGTCCCGCCTCGCCGAGCCGGGCTTCGGCCGGTTCTTCAGCGACCACATGGTCACGATCGCCTGGGACGCCGGGCAGGGCTGGCACGACGCCCAGCTCGTCCCCTACGCGCCGCTCTCGATGGACCCGGCGATCATGGTCCTCCACTACGGGCAGGCGATCTTCGAGGGCCTGAAGGCCTACCGGCAGCCGGACGGCGGCATCGCGACGTTCCGTCCCGAGCAGAACGCCCGGCGGTTCCAGCGGTCCGCGCATCGCCTCGCGATGCCCGAGCTGCCGGAGGAGCTGTTCCTCGCGTCGATCGAGGCGCTGGTGACGCAGGACCAGGACTGGGTGCCGTCGGGGGCCGAGAAGTCCCTCTACCTGCGGCCGTTCATGTTCTCCACGGAGGTCGGCCTGGGCGTGCGCCCGTCGTCCTCGTACCTGTACGTGCTGATCGCCTCGCCTGCGGGCGCGTACTTCCCGCGGGGCCTCAAGCCGGTGATTGTCTGGCTGTCCGAGGAGTACAGCCGGGCGGCGCCCGGGGGGACGGGCGAGGCCAAGTTCGCCGGCAACTACGCGGCTTCGCTGATCGCTCAGGCGCAGGCCGCCGAGAAGGGCTGCGACCAGGTGGTGTGGCTCGACTCCCACGAGCACCGCTGGGTCGAGGAGATGGGCGGGATGAACATGTACTTCGTCCGCGGCTCCGGCGACTCGGCCGCCATCGTGACGCCGACTCTCACCGGCTCGCTGCTGGCCGGCGTGACGCGTGACTCGTTGCTGACGTTGGCCGGCGACCTCGGCTACACCGCGTCGACCGACCGGATCTCGGTCGAGCAGTGGCGGGCGGGCAACGCGTCCGGCGACATCAGCGAGGTCTTCGCCTGTGGGACGGCCGCGGTGATCACGCCGGTCGGCGCCGTGAAGTCGGTCGACCACGAGTGGACCATCGGCGACGGCAGCCCCGGTCCCGTCACGACGCGGCTGCGCTCCGCGCTGCTCGACATCCAGACCGGAGCCGCGCCGGACCTGCACGGCTGGGTGCGGCCGGTCGACCTCGCCGGCTGAGGTGTGCCACAATCGACCCGTGCACAGCCCGCTGATCATTAGCTAGAGCGCGTCGGGGTCCGACCCCGCCGCGCAGCCTCCCACGTCGTGGGGGGCTTTCTTGTTTTGCTGGCGCTTCTGCGGCCATCACGGCGCGCGACTCTCGCAGGATGGAGCTGACCTCGTGGACGACACCTTCCACGTGTACGACACGACGCTGCGGGACGGTGCCCAGCAGGAGGGCCTCACGCTGACCGTGGCGGACAAGCTGACGATCGCGAGGCATCTGGACGAGCTCGGGGTCGGCTTCATCGAGGGCGGTTGGCCGGGAGCCAACCCGAAGGACACCGAGTTCTTCACGAGGGCCCGTACCGAGCTCGACCTGAAGCACGCGACGCTGGCCGCGTTCGGGTCGACGCGCCGAGCCGGTGGCGTAGCCGCGGACGACCCGACCGTCGTCGCGCTGCGCGAGTCCGGCGCCTCGGTCGTCACCCTGGTGGCCAAGGCGTACGACCGCCACGTCGAGCTGGCGCTGCGCACGACGCTCGCCGAGAACCTCGCGATGATCCGCGACACGGTCGCCCACCTGCGGGCCGAGGGGCAGCGGGTGTTCCTCGACGCCGAGCACTTCTTCGACGGCTACCGTTCCGACCCCGCCTACGCGCTGGAGGTCGTCCGCGTGGCTGTCGCGGCCGGCGCCGACGTGGTCGCGCTCTGCGACACCAACGGCGGCATGCTGCCGGGCGAGCTGGCCGACGTCGTGGCGCAGGTGCTCGAGGCGACCGAGGCCCGGCTGGGCATCCACTGCCACGACGACACGGCCTGCGCCGTCGCGAACACCCTGGCCGCCGTGGACGCGGGTGTGACGCACGTGCAAGGCACCGCCAACGGATACGGGGAGCGGTCGGGCAACGCCAACCTGTTCAGCGTCGTGGCCAACCTGCAGCTCAAGAAGGGCCGTCGCGTCGTCCCCGACGACGCACTGGCCGAGATGACCCGGATCGCCCACGCGGTGTCCGAGGTCACGAACGTGTCACCCAACCAGCACCAGCCGTACGTCGGGCTGTCCGCCTTCGCACACAAGGCCGGGCTGCACGCGAGCGCGGTCAAGGTCGACCCGATGCTGTACCAGCACATCGACCCGGCGGCGGTGGGCAACGACATGCGGATGCTCGTGTCCGACATGGCCGGGCGAGCGTCCATCGAGCTGAAGGGTCGCGAGCTGGGCTACGACCTGGCCGGCGACCGCGACGTGCTCGCGAGGGTCGTCGAGCGGGTCAAGGACATGGAGGCGCGCGGCTTCACCTTCGAGGCCGCCGACGCGTCCTTCGAGCTGCTCCTGCGCGACGAGGTCGAAGGCGAGCGCAGGCGGCACTTCTCGGTCGAGTCATGGCGGACCATCGTGGAGCAGGGGCCGGACGGGACGGTACGCAGCGAGGCGACCGTCAAGATCCACGCGTCCGGCGAGCGCATCGTGGCGACAGGTGAGGGCAACGGACCGGTCAACGCCCTCGACGCGGCGCTGCGCCTCGGCCTGGCGCGTACCTTCCCCGAGCTGGAACGGCTCGAGCTGGTCGACTACAAGGTGCGCATCCTCGAGGGGTCGCAGGGCACGGGGGCGGTCACCCGCGTCCTCGTGGAGACCTCGGACGGAACCAGCGAGTGGGACACGGTCGGCGTGCACGAGAACGTCATCGCGGCGTCGTGGATGGCCCTCGAGGACGCTGTGGCCTACGGCCTGCTGCGGGCCGGTCGGCCGATCGACTGAGTCGGCTGCTCGCCCGGTCGGCCGGTAACGTTGCCCCTCGTGCGCATCGCCAGGTTCTCCGCAGCCGAACAGCCACCCAGGTACGGAGTGATCGACGGCGACCCGTCGGGACCCGATGCCGTGATCACCGAGCTGGCCGGCTTCCCGCTACCGCCGTTCGAGCGGGGAACGGGGCAGCATCGCGTGGCAGACGTCCGCCTGCTGGCCCCGGTCGTGGGCAGCAAGATCGTCGCCGTGGGCAAGAACTATGCCGACCACGTGCGCGAGATGGGGGGCGACGAGCCGCCCGCCGACCCTGTCCTCTTCCTCAAGCCGTCGACGTCGGTGATCGGGCCTGGCGACGCGATCGCCCTGCCGGCCCTCAGCACCGAGGTCCACCACGAGGCCGAGCTGGCGGTCGTCATCGGCGGGATCGTCCGCCGGGTACCGGTCGAGCGCGCGCTCGACGCCGTGCTCGGGTACACCTGCGCCAACGATGTGACGGCCCGCGACCTGCAGCGCTCCGACGGCCAGTGGGCCCGCGCCAAGGGCTTCGACACGTTCTGCCCGCTCGGTCCCTGGATCGAGACCGAGCTCGATGCCGGCGACCTCGCGATCGAGTGCCGGGTCGACGGAGAGCTGCGCCAGTCCGGGCGGACGTCCGACCTGCTCCGCGGGGTGGCCGAGCTGATCGCCTACGCCAGCGCCGTCATGACGCTGCTCCCGGGTGATGTGCTGCTGACGGGGACCCCGGCCGGGGTCGGGCCGATCGTCGCGGGCAACCGCGTCGACGTCACGATCCAGGGCATCGGCACGCTGAGCAACCCGGTGGTCGACCGTGACTGACCAGGTTCGGGTGCGGTTCTGCCCGTCGCCCACGGGCAACCCGCACGTCGGGATGATCCGTACCGCCCTGTTCAACTGGGCCTACGCACGGCACACCGGTGGGACGTTCGTCTTCCGCATCGAGGACACCGACTCGGCCAGGGACACCGAGGAGAGCTACGACCAGCTGCTGGCGGCGCTGCGCTGGCTCGGCCTGGACTGGGACGAGGGTCCGGAGGTCGGCGGCCCGTACGGCCCGTACCGTCAGTCGCAGCGACTGGACGTCTACGCCGATGTCGCACGCCGGCTGCACGAGGCAGGGCTCGCGTACGAGTCGTTCTCCACGCCCGACGAGGTCGAGCAGCGGCGCCGCGCGAGGGGGCAGGACCCGAAGCTGGGCTACGACAACGCCGACCGCGACCTGACCGACGAGCAGCGCGCCGTCTACCGCGCCGAGGGCCGGCTGCCGGTCCTGCGGCTGCAGATGCCCGACCAAGCCTGGGAGTGGGACGACCTCGTCCGCGGCCCGATCAGCTTCGCCCACGAGCACGTGCCCGACTTCGTCATCGTGCGGGGCAACGGCGAGCCGCTGTACCCGCTGGTCAACCCGGTCGACGACGCGATGATGCGGATCACCCACGTGCTGCGCGGGGAGGACCTGCTCTCGTCGACGCCGCGCCAGCTGGCCCTGTACGGCGCGCTGGTCCAGATCGGGGTCGCGGAGGCGACGCCGAAGTTCGGCCACCTCCCGTACGTGATGGGCGAGGGCAACAAGAAGCTGTCGAAGCGCGACCCGCAGTCGTCGCTCAACCTGTACCGCGAGCGCGGCTTCCTGCCCGAAGGCCTGCTCAACTACCTCGCGCTCCTCGGCTGGTCGATGGGCGACGACGTCGAGATCTTCAGCCTCTCCGAGCTGGCCGCGGCCTTCGAGCTTGGCCGTGTCAGCACCAACCCGGCCCGCTTCGACCTCAAGAAGTGCGAGGCGATCAACGGGGTGCACATGCGTGCACTGGACTACGACGACCTCGCCGAGCGGGTGGTCCCGTTCCTGCAGGGTTCGGGCGCGCTCCCGGCGCAACCGTCGGTGCAGCAGCTGCAGCTCCTGCGTGCGGCCGCACCGCTCGTACGAGACCGCATGACCGTCCTCGAGGAGGCTCCGGGCATGCTCGGGTTCTTCGTGGTCGACCCGGCCGCGTTCTCGGTCGACGACGAGGCCGTCGCGGCACTGGGGGAGGACGCGGCATCGACGCTCACCGTCGTGGCCGACACGCTGGGTGCCCTCGTGCACTGGCGGCAGCCGGACATCGAGCAGGCGCTGCGCGAGCTGCTGGTCGACGGGCTCGGGCTCAAGCCCAAGACCGCGTTCACGCCGGTACGGGTCGCCGTGACCGGGCGCCGGGTGGCGCCGCCGCTGTTCGAGTCGATGGAGCTGCTCGGCGCCGAGCTGTCGCTCGCCCGCATCGTCTCGCTGCGCGACCGGCTGACCCGCACAGCCCGGTGACGCTGCGCGCCGTCCTGTTCGACGTGGACGGCACCCTGGTCGACCATGACGTCGCGCAGCAGGCCGGGCTCGACGCCGTCCTCGCCGCGGACGGGCTCGTCGCCGACGCGGCCGCCCTGGCTCGCTGGAACGATCTGGTCGACACGCACTACGCGCGCTACCTGGGCGGCGAGCTGACGTTCGACGAGCAGCGGCGCGAGCGCGTTCGCGACATGACCGGACGGGTGATGGACGACGAGGCCGCCGACGCCTGGGTGGCGCGCAACGTGGCCGGCTTCGAGGCCGCCCTCGTCCTCTTCGACGACGTGCTGCCCACGCTGGACCGGCTCGTCCGCCAGGTGCCCGGGCTGCGGCTCGGGGCGTTCTCCAACGTCAGCGGTACGTTCACCCGCCGCAAGCTCGAGATCGTCGGACTGCTGGACCGCTTCGACGCGGTGCTCGGCATCGAGGACGTGGGGGCGCCCAAGCCGGCCCCCGAGCCGTTCTGGGCGCTCTGCCGGGCGCTCGACGTCGAGCCGGGGCAGGCGCTGCACGTGGGCGACCGCTGGGCGATCGACGCCGCCGCGGCCCGGGACGCCGGGCTGCTCGGCGTATGGCTGGACCGGCCGTCAGCCGATCCTGTCGGGCGCCGGCCGCCTCCGGACGCGACGGCCACCGACACCGTCCCAGTCGTGCGTACGCTGCTCGAGCTCGTCGACCTGGTCACGGGGGTGGCGTGACCGGCGGCCCTCGGGGAGCTGCGGCGCTTTGATGCCGGGCGCGGCCATCAGGTACCCTCGACCACGCTCGTCCCGACGGTGCACGCTTGCAAGCGTGCGCCGGCGCGTCGGTGCAACCCATGGGGTATGGGGTAATTGGCAGCCCGACGGATTCTGGTTCCGTTAGTCTTGGTTCGAGTCCAGGTACCCCAGCGGCCCCGTTGTGTAGCGGCCTAGCACGCCGCCCTCTCAAGGCGGTAGCGCGGGTTCGAATCCCGTCGGGGCTACGGCACGAGAGACCGGCCCCGACCTGCGAACCTGCGGGTCGGGGCCGGTCCTTTCCGCCCGTCTGCCGAGTCTTTGCCCAGTCTCTGCCGAGCGATCCGGTCAGGGGTTGCGGCGCAGGGCCTCGCTGAGCCGG
>DAIPJR010000063.1:0-9230 GCA_036770165.1 Actinomycetes bacterium
CCGTTCTTCTCGGTTCCGCCCATCGGGCCGTAGCCGGTCGGCGGCATCGCCGGCGGCTGGCCGTACCCGCCGTAGCCCGGTGCGGGCGCGCCGTAAGCCGCCGGCGGAGCGACCGGCGCCCCATACGGGGTGGGCGGCGGCGGTGGCGGCGGTACCGGGACACCGCCGGCGGGCTGCTGTGGAGTCGAGTACGGGTCCTGTGGACCCCCGGGGAGCGACATTCTGCCTCCTTGACTGGTGCCGACGGCGGACGCCGCCGAGCGTTCTAGCGGAGCGAGTCGAACGGCTCGCCTGGTGCGGAGGCTCGGCGCGGTTGACCCAGGCCGAGGACCTGCATGACCTTGCCGACCACGACACCCACGATCACGATCCCGAGGCCGACCCAGAAGACCCACGGTGTTGCGAAAGCCACACCCAGAGCGGCGACCAGCGCGCCGCCGAGGATGATCGACGTCGTCGCCCACGCCGCTCGGGTCCGACCGTGGTTGCCCGGTGGCGACGACGGCGGGAGCTGAGCGGCCGTGTACGGTGCGTTCGACATGGAGAACCTCTCGTGATCCCGACGCGGGCAGAGTACCGAAACCGTGGCCGCGCGCCACCGCCGACGCCCCGAACGGTGGAACCCGCCGTGGAACTCAGGTCGGGTCTTCGCCGCGGCTGAGCGCATCCCAGGAGCTGAACGGGTCGTCCTCGACCACCTCAGCGGCCGCACCTGGATCGTGCCGACGGGACGATGCCTGCCAGCGGCGAGCGCTCACGATGGCCCAGATCGCCCAGAGAACAGTCAGCGCACCGAGGGCAGCCGCCAGGTAAGGCCCAGCGGTCAGTGACGCGCTCCCGTCCAGCGACGACAGGCCGGTGCGCTCGGCTGCTGCCGCCAGGGCGATCCGCTGCGGGTTCGCGATGGCGCCGAGAGCTGAGGCGCCCGTCGTGATCCCGGCCGCGACCAGGACGACGATGGCGAGCAGACGCCCGATCCGGCCGGCCAGGGCAAGGGCAAGAGCTGCAGCGACGACGACGAACGCGGCGGCGCTCACTCCGGGCGCCGCCGCGGTCCCTGTCACGGCCAGGCGGAGGTGCGCACCTGCGGCGTCGCTGCTCGACCCGGTCACCCAGGTGAGGCTCGCCGTCAGCAGCGTCAGCGCGCCGAGGGCCAGCGCCCCGAGGGTTGCCGTCCGCCTGCTCAGCATCCGGCGCTGCGAAGTCGGGAAGCGATCTGGACGGCTCGCACCGCGGCCGCAGCCTTGTTCCGCGCCTCCTGGTACTCGAGCTCCGGAACGGAGTCGGCCACGATGCCCGCACCTGCCTGGACTGTCGCGCGCCCGTCGCGGATCATCGCGGTACGGATCGCGATCGCCATGTCCATGTTGCCGGCGAAGTCGAAGTAGCCGACCGTGCCGCCATAGATTCCGCGGCGAGCCGGCTCGAGCTCGTCGATGAGCGCGATCGCCCGCGGCTTCGGTGCACCCGACAGGGTCCCCGCCGGGAACGCCGCCTTCAGCGTCTCGACCGCCGTGCTCCCCTCGTGCAGCCGCCCGACGACGGTCGAGCAGATGTGCATGATGTGGCTGAACCGGCGCACCTGCATGAACTCGACCACCTCGACGCTGTCCGGTGCGCACACCTTGGCGAGGTCGTTGCGGGAGAGGTCGACGAGCATGATGTGCTCCGCGCGTTCCTTGGGGTCCGCGAGGAGCTCGACCGCGAGCTCGTGGTCCTCCTCGGGGCTCGCCCCGCGGGGCCGGGAACCGGCGATCGGGTACGTCGTCACGCGCCCGTCCGCGATCTTCACCAGGGTCTCCGGGCTCGATCCGACGACGGCGAAGTCCGCGCCATCGGCGTCCTGGAGCTGGAAGTAGTACATGTACGGGCTGGGGTTGATGGTCCGCAGCACGCGGTAGACGTCGAGCGGCTGGGCGGGGCAGGCGATGTCGGCACGTTGAGAGAGGACGACCTGGAACACCTCGCCGTCGCGGATGGCCGCCTTCCCGGCGCGCACCGAGCTCTCGAACTCGGCCTGGCTGCTGCGCAGCTCGATCGCCGGCTCGGCGCCGTCGACAAGAACGGCCGCCCCGACGCTCGTCGGCGCGAGCAGACCCCGCTCCATCGCGTCCAACCGGGCGACCGCATCCGTCCAGGCCTCATCGACCCGCGCATCGGTGTCGTCGAAGTTGATCGCGTTGGCGATCAGCCAGACCGACCCGTCCACGTGGTCGACGACGGCGAGATCGCTCGCCAGGCAGAGGGTGAGCTCGGGGACGCCCAGCTCCTCGGGTGCGTTCGCCGGCAGGGTCGGCTCCCAATAGCGCACCACGTCCCACCCGAGCGCTCCGACGAGTCCCCCGGTCAACGGCGGCAACCCCGGCACCGCTGGGGTCCGCAGCACCCGCAGGGTCTCGGCGAGCACCTCGACCGGGTCGCCCTCGGTGGGCACGCCGACCGGGACGTCGCCGGTCCATGCCGCGCGGCGGTCGCGCACCGTGAGAGTGGCTCGCGAGTGCACGCCGATGAACGAGTACCGCGCCCAGGTCCCGTCGACCTCCGCCGACTCGAGCACGAAGGTGCCGGGCCGACCCTGCGCGAGGGTGCGGTAGAGGCCGACCGGCGTGACGTCGGCGAGCAACCGGCGGGCGACCGGGATCACCCGCCGCTCGACGGCGAGGGAACGGAACTCGGGCAACGTCGGCCAGGTCTGGCCCCAGTCGAGGCTGACCGGCACTGCGGGGTCCGTCGGTGTCGTGGTCATGCTCGCGGCTCGGTCTCCGCGGTGCCCACGACCGCCGGCAGCGGGCCGCCGGCCTCGAAGCAGGTCCTGGTGCCGGTGTGGCACGCGGCACCCACCTGGTCGACCCGGACGAGCAGGGCATCGCCATCGCAGTCGAGAGCGACCGACTTCACGTGCTGCACGTGACCCGAGGTGTCGCCCTTGCGCCAGTACGACTGGCGCGATCGGCTGAAGAAGGTGACCCGACCCTCGGTGAGGGTCCGCCGCAGCGCCTCGTCGTCCATCCAACCGACCATCAGGACCTCGAGGGTGTCGTGCTGCTGGATCACTGCGCACACCAGCCCGGCGGCATCGCGCTTCAGGCGCGCGGCGATGGCCGGGTCGAGCCGCGGGTTCGCTTCATCGGTCGCGGGCACAGGCAGGGGTTCGGGCACCCGCCGATCCTCCCACGCGTCGTCGAGCGCCGGCCGCACCTTTCTCGCCCAGCGGACGTCGGCCGGTCGTTCCGTGCGAGTTCGATCAGTGCGTCTGCTCGACCCACGACGCGTGCATCTGCGAATACGCGCCGCCAGCGCGGACGAGCTCGGCGTGCGTGCCGGTCTCGACGATCCGGCCCTCGTGCACGACGACGACGAGGTCGGCTCCTTCCGCCGTCGACAACCGGTGCGCGATCACGATCGAGCTCCGGCCCTCGGTGAGCGAATGGAGCGCGTGCGACGTGCGCAGCTCCGTGACCGGGTCGACCGCCGAGGTGGCCTCGTCCAGCACGAGCAGGTCCGGATCGGCCAGGTAGGCGCGCGCGATCGCGACGAGCTGACGCTCGCCCGCGGACAGGGACTCGCCGCGCTGCCCGACCGGGGCGTCCAGACCGCCCGCGAGCGAACCGACCCAGGCCTCGAGCCCGAGGTCCCGGACCGCCTGCTCGATCCGGGAGCGGGTGATCGGCCGACGACCGTAGCCGAGGTTGTCGGCGAGCGATCCCGCGAAGAGGAAGCCCTCCTGCGGCACCAGCACCACCCGGTCACGCACGTTGTCGAGCGGGATCCGGCGCACGTCGACACCGTCGAGCATGACCCGCCCGGTCGCCGGGTCGACCAGTCGCATGATCAACCGGGCGAGCGTCGTCTTCCCGGAGCCGGTCTCCCCCACCACCGCGACCCGAGTACCTGGCGGGATCGTCAGGTCGATGTCGTGCAGGACCAGTGGCCCGCCCGGGTACCGGAAGCCGACACCGGCGAGAGTCAGCGCAGCCGGGCCGCGGGCCGTCCGGACTGCCACGTCGGGTGCAGGCTCCTCGATGTCCACCGGTGACTCGAGGATCGCAAGGACGCGGCGCCAGCCGGCCACCGCGTTCTGGAGCTCGTTGAGCACCTCGGTGGCGGTCATCACCGGCCCGGTCAGCACCTGGACCAGGAAGACGAATGCCAGCACCGCCCCGACGCTCACCCGTCCGGCCATCCCGAGCAGCGTCCCGGCCACCACGACGACGGCGACCGCCGCCGCCGAGGCCAGCACCCCGGTCGAGAACGCCACCGCTACCCGCCGCTGCGCCCGCACGGCCGCGTCCCGATGACTGCTGATCGCGGCGTCGATGCGGGACTGGGTCTGGGCGGCGACGCCGAAGACCCGGATCGTCTCGGCACCCACGACCGCCTCAGAGACGGCCGCGAGCATCCCCCCGATCCTTGACCGGACCTCTCGGTACGCCTCCCCCACCAGTCGCTGCGCCCAGGGCGCCAGCCAGACCATCGGCAGGAAGCAGAGCAGGACGAGCACCGCCAGCTGCCACGAGTACACGAGCATCGCAACAGTCGCGGCGAGGATCTGTCCCGACGAGACGATCAGACTCATGCCACCCGACTGAGCGAAGGTTGAGATCGTGTCGACGTCCGTCGTCACGCGGGAGACCAGAGCGCCGCGGCGGTCCGTGCCCTGGGTCAGGATCGACAGCCGGTGCACGTGGTCGAAGGCCCGCACCCGCAGGCTGGCCAGGCCCGCCTCGGTGCCGCGGAAGATGCGGCGGCTCGCCCAGGCGGAACACCACGCGGTGAGCAGCACCAGGAGCACGCCGACCGAGAGGAGCTGGACCACCCGGCGCAGGTCCGGCCCCCCGGCGGCTCCGATCCCGGTGTCCATCGTCTGCTGAACCATGACGGGCACGACGAGCCGGCCCCCGGCGGCAACCAGCGCGAGCAGCACGGTCACGATGCCGCCGCGGGTCATCTCCGGTGACAGCGCGAGGCCCCGGCGAACGGTGGCCAGGACGCCGAGCTCGCTCGCTGTTGCGATCCGGCCCGAACCCACGGTCGGTGGCCGCTCCGCGTCCCCTCGGTCCGAGGCCTGCTTCACGTCTCGCTCCCGGCTGCTGCGTCGTCGGCGGCAAGCTCGACCTGCTCCGCGCGCCGGGCCGCGGCTTCGAGGTAGGCCGTGGCGAGCGCGCGGTAACCGCTGTCGCGCGCCATCAGCTCGTCATGGCTGCCCCGGTCGACCACCCGCCCCCGGTCGAGATGGACGACCTCGTCGGCCAGCAGGATGGTCGCCAACCGGTAGGCGATGAGGACCACGGTCGCGGTCGAACCCTCCGAGCGCAGTGCCGTGAGGATCCTGCCCTCCACCTGCGGGTCGACCGCGGACGTCGCGTCGTCGAGGATGAGCAGCCGGGGCTGGCGGACCAGGGCGCGCGCGAGGGCGATCCGTTGCCGCTGGCCACCGGACAGGTTCGCGCCGCGCTCGCCGACCGGGGTGTCGATGCCCTGGGCGAGCTCGGCGACGAACTCCTCGGCCTGGGCTCGGCGCAGCGCCCGGACCACCGCCTGATGATCTGGTGCGGCCGGGTCATCGGCGTCGGCCAGGGTCACGTTTCCGCGCACCGTGTCGTCGAAGACGAAGGTGCTCTGCGTCACCAGGGCAACGGCCTTGGTCCGCGCCGGCTCGGACAGGTCCCGTGCGTCCACCCCGTCGAGGAGCACCCGACCCCGGGTCGGGTCGACCAGGCGGGCCAGAACATGGGCCAGGGTGGACTTCCCGGAGCCGGTCGGGCCGACGATCGCTATGGTCCGGCCCGCAGCCAGCGTCACCGAGACGTCAGCGAGCAGCACCGCCGGTTGCGCCTGCCCGGGTCCCTGGATCTCGACCGTCACGTCGACCAGCTCGACCGCCAGCCCACCGACGCCGGGGACGTCCGCAGGACCGGACACCGGCGCCCCGGTCGCCCGGAGCACCCGAGACACCCGTTCCCAACCGACGAGGCTCCGGGGTAGCTCGCCCAGCAGGAAGCCGATGGCGCGCACCGGGAACGCCATCACCCCGACGAGATAAGCCGTCGTCACCACGGCTCCCGAACCCACGGCACCGCTCGCCACCCGTTGGGCGCCGACCGCGAGCACTGACAGGGTGCCGAGGCTCGGCAGCAGGTCCATCACAGGTTCGAACACCGAACGCACGTATCCCTGCTGGACGTTCGCGTCGCGCAGCCGGGTCACGTGCCCGGCAAACCGCTCACTCTCGCGCGCCTCCGTCCCGAGGGACTTCACCACGAGCGACGCCTCGAAGCTCTCGTGCGCGGCGTCGGACACCTCGGCGCGTCGCTGCTGCGCCCTGGCGACCGCGGGTGACATCCGGCGCTGGTAGACCCAGTTCACGGCGGCGATGGCGGGCAGCATGCCGAGACCGGTGACGCCCAGGACCGGATCGGCGGCGATCATCGCGACGCCGGCGACCACGATCATCACCACGACGCCGATCGACCACGGCAGCGGGTTGAACACACTGGCCGCGGCTTCCGCGTCGCTGCTCGCATTGGACAACAGCTGACCGGTGGGGTGCTGCCGGTGCCAGGACACCGGCAGGCGCAGGTACTGGCGGGTGACCGCCCGGCGGTGCCCGGCCTGTACGTCGAAGACGGCGATCCCGGCGTACACCCGCCGGACCACCACGCCAAGAGCGGTCACGATGCCAACCGCCAGCAGCACCAACCCGGTGCGCCAGACCTCTCCGGGCGAGACCTCCTTGCCCGACAGGGCGGGAACGACCACTTGCTCGCTCGCGCGCCCGAGCAGCCAGCCCGAGAGCACCGTCGCACCGCCCCAGAGAGCGCTGCCCAGGATCGCCACCGCGAACGACCCGGGCTCGGCGCGCAACCCCCGGCCGATCAGGTCGAGTGACCGCCGCCAGGTCCCGGCTCGTTCGTCCGCGAGGACCGATTCAGCGCCTGCAGCCCCGCGCACCGCACCCTCCCCGGACAAGTCCCGTCAGAATCGCACCCGCTGCCGACGCACCGACCCGGCGAACCGGCCGGCCCGCGCGGCACCCGCAACGCTCCACTTCGGGTCAGCGAACGCAGACGCCCGCGGCGCGAAGATCGTCCTTGACCTGGCCGATCGTCAAGGTGCCGAAGTGGAACACGCTGGCCGCGAGGACGGCGTCGGCCCCGGCCTGGGCCGCGAGGGTGAAGTCGTGAGCGGTGCCCGCACCGCCGCTCGCGATCAGGGGCACGGTGACGACGGAACGCACGTCGCGGAGCATCTCGAGGTCGAAACCCGCCGTGGTGCCGTCCGCGTCCATCGAGTTGAGCAGGATCTCGCCCACACCGAGCCCGACGGCGCGGGCCACCCACTCGACGGCATCGATCCCGGTGCCCCGGCGGCCACCGTGAGTGGTGACCTCATAGCCACTTGCGGTGCTGACGCCGTCGCGGCACCGCCGCGCGTCGGCGGAGAGAACGAGCACCTGGCTACCGAACCGCTCGGCGATCTCGGAGATGAGCTCGGGCCGGGCGATCGCGGCGGTGTTGACGCCCACCTTGTCGGCGCCCGCGCGCAGCAGCCGATCGACGTCCTCGGCGCTCCGGACTCCCCCACCCACCGTGAGCGGGACGAAGACCTGCTCGGCGGTGCGTCGCACGACGTCGTAGGTGGTCTCGCGGTTGCCCGAGGACGCCGAGACGTCCAGGAAGGTGATCTCGTCAGCGCCCTCGGCGTCGTACCGCCGCGCCAGCTCTACCGGGTCGCCGGCGTCGCGGAGGTTCTCGAAGTTGACCCCCTTGACCACCCGCCCGGCATCCACGTCGAGGCACGGGATGACCCGGATCGCCACACTCATCGTCGCCCCGCTCAGCCGGCGGCGGGCGGGGTCGCGGACGGAGTCGTGCCCGGCGTCGGCGGAGCCGTTGCCGTCGCCGTGGACGCGGGGACAGGCTTCCCGGCCGCCGCCAGGATGTCCACCACGAAGACGAGCGTCTTGTCGCCGTACCCGAGCGCCGGTGGGATGACGAGCAGCACCTGGCTACCGACGGTCTGCTCGATCAGGCCCTCGTCCCAACCCTGGATCACCTTCCCGAGGCCGATCTCCGTCGTGAACGGACCCTTGCCCGCCGCCCATGTCGTGTCCACCACCGAGCCGTCGGCCCAGTCCACGCCGGTGTACTGGACGACGAGGCTCTGGCCCGAAGCCACCTGCGGACCCAGGCCCTTGATCAGCGGTTGCACCACGAGGCTGGTCGGCGGCGGCGACGCCGGGACCGTGATCGTCGGAGCACCGTCGTCCGCCAGGGTGACCACCGGGAGCTCCGGGCGGGGCGCGACGGGCTCGCCGCTGGCGCGCGTGGGCAGCAGGTCGATCACGACCACCAGCGCGGATTCGTCGTTCGACGCCGCTGGCGTCACGTGAACGAGGCGAGTACCGACGCGGCGACCCTTGATGGCGTCGTACAGGTCCTGCCCGAGGGCATCGAGCGTCACAGCCATCGGCAGCGGGCCGGTCGAATAGGTCTCACCGACGAGGTCGCCGTTCTGGGCGTCCTCGGCGATGTAGTTCATCAGCACCGATGCGCCGTCGCCCAGGGTGGGGCCGTTCCCGGCCCAGATCTCGCGCGTCTCGGGATGCCGCACGGTCAGGGGGTGCTTGAACTCGAGCGTCGGCACGGTCCCCGCCGCACCGGTCACCGCGACCGTGTCGACACTGCCGGAGGCGCTGCTGCAACCGGCCAGCAGCAGCATCAACACAGCGGTGACACCGATCAGTCGGCGCACAGTCGTCCTCTCCTGGATCAGCGGGTGCGGGTCGAGACGGGGGCCAGGCACCCCGCAATTGTACGTGCTGCGCCGAACGCATCGCTCCCGGCTACATCGAGTCGATGAGGCGCTCGACGCGCTCGTCCACACTCTTGAACGGGTCCTTGCAGAGCACCGTGCGCTGGGCCTGGTCGTTCAGCTTGAGATGCACCCAGTCGACCGTGTAGTCGCGCCGCGTCTCTTGCGCCCGGCGTACGAAGTCGCCACGGAGCTTTGCCCGGGTGGTCTGGGGCGGGACCACCGTGGCCTCGAAGACCTCGAGGTCGGTGACCACCCGATCGACCAGGCCCCGCGCGGCGAGGAGATTGAACAGGCCCTCGGTCCGCGAGATGTCGTGATACGCCAGGTCGAGGCGCGAGACCCGGACGTCGCCGAGCGCCAGACCATGCTTGGCGCGATACCGCTCGATCAGGTCGTGCTTGATCACCCAGTCG
>DAIPJR010000064.1:0-9199 GCA_036770165.1 Actinomycetes bacterium
AGCGCGACCGAGTCGGCTGCCGAGCCAGCAGCCGAGCCGGCAACAGCGACCATCGCGCGGGTGATGCGCGCTGCGGCGTCCGGACCGCTCGAGCGGCGGACCGGCAGAGCGGCCTGGACCAGCAACGGGTGGCCCTGCCACGTTCCGGCGTGCAGCACCTCCGGGACGCGGACGTCACCGAGGATGGCCGTGCCCAGCCGGGCCAACGCCTCGCCCTCGGCCGTGACGAGGGCGTCGGTCAGCGGGCTGACACCCAGCTTGGCGTAGGCGACCAGCTGACCGTCGAGCGTCACGACCTGGAGCACCGGCTTGCGGTTGGCCCGCGGCGGGCCCAGCCGCATGCCGATCACGACCGTTCGGCCGAGGACGTCGGACAGGTGCTCGTCGAGCCCCACCGCGCCCTCCGGCAGGTCGACGACGAGCCGATCGCGCAGCAGCACGTGGCCCGCGCCCGAAGCAAACGCCGTGGCCATCAGCGCCGTCCGCGCCGCTGCCTGCCACGACCCCGGTGCGGCATGGCTGCGCGCGACCGCCGCCGCTGCCGGAAGCGGGCGCAGCGGGACAACCAGCCTCGGGTCGGCGGCCGAGGGTACGAGGACGAACTCCAGCCGCCGGGCGTTCCCTTCAGCCTGCCCCGGACCCGTACGCCCGATGGTGACCGTCGCAGGGGCGGGCCAGAGCAGCCGGGCCGCCGCGAGGACTGCCTCGGCACTCATCGGACGCTGCTCATCGGAGGCGAGCCTCGGCGAGGGGCTCGGCCGACGAGCGCTGCAGCCGGTTCGACGGCCGGCCGGCCGAACGGACCTGCGCGTTGCGCCAGAGCAGGGCCAGCGACACCATCGTGATCGCCAGCGGCGAGACGACCGCCGTGTAGAACAGCGAGTAGAACAGCGCCAGGATCAGGACGAACGTGCCCGCCATCCCGACCGGGGACTGATCTCGCCAGTAGCGCACCACGGCCTGCCCGAAGAAGAACAGGTAGAGGAAGCCGCCGACGAAGCCCTGGGCCACGAACAGCAGCCAGAGCTGGCCGGTGCTGCCGATGACACGGTTGCCGCAGCGCGGACAGGCCGGGCTCTGGCCGATCGTCGCCGACTTGTTGCTGCCGATCGTCGAGCGCGTGCTGCCGTAGCCGATGATCGGCGAGCTGATGGCGATCTGCACTGACGCCGCCGAGAGCGACCCTCGGACGTCGTTGCTCTGCGGCGTGGCGATGCGGTTGGTGATGACGGTCTGCAGCGGCGAGAGCAGGACGGCGGCCGACAGCACCACCGTCCCGACCACGATCCCGAGGAGCACCGCAAAGCGGCGCCGCATGGCCAGCCGGATGCCGACGTAGGCCACGCCCATCATCAGACCGATCCACATGCCGCGGTTCTGCGAGTAGACCACCGGGATCGCGGACACGAAGATCACGCCGACGGCGAGCAGCCGCCGCTGGGACGACGCGAAGACGAGGCCGCCGAGGATGAACCAGACCAGCAGCATCGAGTAGTTGTTGCCCCAGGCGTTCGCGTACTCGAACGGCGCGCTCGGCCGCGGGAAGCCGAGGACCGCCTGGTTCTGGGCGGTCGAGACCTGGGTGTACGTCTGGACGAAGTCGTTGGACGCGATGGACCCGGGCAGGATCTGCTGGATCGGCGACGAGATGGTGAAGTGCGGGGCGAACGTGCCGGCGAGACCGCCGAGGACGGTGATGACGAAGAAGACGCTCAACCAGCGGATCAGCCGCAGCCGGGGCAGCTCGACCTCGGTCAGGTTGCCCACGTACACCATCACGATCGTCACGGACACGTAGCTGATCAGCCGGATCAAGTAGGCGACGTAGTGCCCGATGCCGCTGTTGACGTTGACCGTGCCGGGCGCGTTGACATCGATCATCAGCCCGCTGACGACGACGAGGGCGAGGAACAGCCCCCACACCCAGAACATCGGCGGGAACTTGATCGGGCGGCGCTTGCGCAGCTGCCACAGCATCGGCAGGCACAGGAACGTCCAGGCGAGCGGCGCCAGCCCGAGGATCCACCAGACCGGGTAGCCGAGCAGCAGCGTCGCCAGCGGCCACGCCACCGGGAGCCGGAAGTGCCTGGCCCGATGGACCACGCCGCGGCGGTGGACCCCGCGCACAGCCGTACGTTCGAGCGTGGCTGCATGGGTCATGACGTGACCGCCCTGGTTCCTGGAGGCGCGAGGATGATCCAGCTGTGGCCCGGCAGCAACGGGACCGGTACGGCACGGATGTCGACGTAGTTGGTGATGCCCTGCAGGAGCCGGCGGAACCACGAGCCGGCCACCGAGACGCCCCCGGTGACGACGGTGCACGTGCCGGCACCGAGCAGCTGCGCGCTCTGCACCGACGAGCCCTTGCTCGGCGTCAGCGACTTGTACGCGACGTTCTGCACGATGACGTTCGTGACGATCACGCCGCCCGGACCCGTCCAGACGTGTCCGTTCCAGACCCAGGTCTGGGTGGCCTGGCCAGGGATGGTGACGGTCAGGTGGGTCACCTTGCGGGCGTTCAGCGAGTCGGCTGCGCTGGTGCCGAAGGTCATCAGGCCCTTGGGCGCCGGGAGCGCTCTGGGGGCGCTGGCCCGGAGCGTGCTCGTCGACGCGTAGAGCCAGCTGCCGCTGCGGCGGAACAGCGACGGGTAGACCGCGCTCGACCGCTGGGTCACGACGGTCGGGCCCAGCTGCTTGACGAAGCCGGTCGGCCCGCCGGCGAACGCGAGGACCGGGACACCCATCAGCGCGGTGACCCGCCAGTCCGAAGGCGCGGTCTGGGCCACTGGACCGACGATTCCTGCGTCCTTCGACTGGAAGACCGCGATCAGCCGGCTGTGCCCGGTCCCGTCGAACTCCTGGTAGATCACGTCGGCCGCGTCGAGACCTTCGCCGAACGGCCGGCCCGTACCTGCCGCGATGTCGATGACAACGATGGGCCGGTCGACCTGCGCGGCCGTGGCCATCGGCAGCCCGGTGAGGGTGCCGTAGCCGGCCGGAGTCGCCGTGGGAGTCGGGGACGCCGAGGGCGACGGCGACTGCGACTGCGACGGCCCGATCGAGCTGGACGCCGTCGGCGTCGCTCCTGAGGCCCCGCCGCTGCAGGCGGCGAGCAGCAGCGCGGACACGACGGCGAGGCTGGTCGCCACGACCCGTGCCCCCGTACCTGCGCTGCTCCTCACGTTCCTGCTGGCATGGGAGCGGATGTCCTGGTGGATCACCCAGTCACCTCAGGGCCGCGACTGGGAGACGGGCTCGGGGGCGACGCTCTCCGCGCCGGTCCGCGAGGCCGTTCCGCGCGACACGGCCGGCAGCGTGGGAACGACCACGGCGCCGGGCACGATCGCACCCATCAGCTCGAGCTCGTCGAACGCCTCGGTCAGACCCGGGACCTTGCTGACACCGATCTCGGCGACCACGATGGCCGCTCCGGTCCGCTGGGCCAGCTCCTGGGCCTCGACGCCGCGCGACACCGGCGGCGCCTCGACCACGACGTACTGCCCGCTCTTGACGAGGGCGTCGACCAGGGCCGCGATACGAGCGACCGGGACCTTGTCGAGCACCTCGGCGAGGTCGCTGCCCGGCACGATCACGCGCAGGCGCGGGCGGCCGGAGACAGCCTGGGCCACCGTGTCGATGGGGCCCTCGTCGCGCAGGGCGGCGCTGAGACCCGGGCCGTCAGCCAGCCCGAACAGCGCGGCGGACGGCGAGTCGGGGTCGGCGCAGACGAGCACGACATCCTGCCCCGAGCGTGCCTGCGACGCGGCCAGGTTGCCGGCCACGAACGACGCGGCGTTGCCGGGATCGGCAGCGCACACCAGCACCGAGTCGACGCGGTCGAGGGTGGCCGAGGCCAGCCGCAGCCGCAGCCGGTCGAACTCCCCGCTCCCGGATCGCGCGGACAGGATGCCCGTGACCTGCTTGCCGCGGGCCGGCTTGCTGATCTCGGCGAGCACCGGACGACCGACGCGGTTCTCGACGTCGTCGACGTGCCGGACGCGGCGGTCGGTACGGGCGGCGAGGACGGCGAGTGCGAGACCGAAGACGAGGCCCGCGAAGATGCCGGCGCCGAGGTACAGCGGCGGGATCGGCTTGCTCGGCGACGTGGGCAGCTGCGCGTCGTTGATGATCGCCCCGGCCGTGGTGTCCGTCGTCGTGAGCGGGGACAGCCGCGCCTGGAGGGAGCCGATGTTGTTCTCGAGCACCTTCGTCTGCGACGCGGCGTACTGGTAGTCCTTGCTCGTCGACGGGAGCGAGGCGAGCTGGGCGGTATACAGCGCCAGCTGCTTCTCGTTCGCCGCGATCTGGGTCGTGATGCCCTCGCTCTGGACGGCCACGTCAGCAGCAGCGGCATCCGTGCGCACCTGGATGTACGCCTCGGCGAAGGCGTGCGAGCCCTGTCGGGCCTTGTCCGGCGTCCCGGCGGCGAACGCGATGTCGATGACCGACGTGTTCGGCGGGACCGTGGCCGTGACCTGTGACTCGAGGACCGTGAGGTCGGTGGAGACCTTGAGCAGCTTGGCCGCCGCCTCGGCGACCTCGACGCTCTGGACGAACTGCAGCTCGTTGTCCATGTTGACGCTGCTGTTCAGGCGGGAGCCGATGACGACGGCCTGCTGCGGCGGCGGGTAGACGACCAGGGTCGTCGTCGCGGTGTACTGCTTCGCGATCGCCGACGTGTAGAGCATGCCGGCGCCTGCTCCGAGGATCGCTCCGAGGAGCGCCAGCCACCAGTAGCGGCGGATCCGACCGATGGAGCGGGCCGAGTCGGCCCCACCGATGTCTCTGGCCAATGCGTCCATACGGATGTGCCTCACCTTGTGTCATGGACCTGGTGGTCTGGTGGACCTGCGGTCTCGAAGGATCGTGCGGGCTGTGCCTGTCACGGGTCAAGCCGTGCTGTCACCGATCTCGCATCTGTGACTACTGTGCGTGAACCCGCCCCCGGCCCACATCGAACAATTATCCGTCGCCGAATGGTACGTATCGAACACGCACGGTGGCTTCAACCGGACGGTCAGTGGCTGTCCTCCGAACGGTCAGGGCGCTTCGACCGGTCGGACGGAAAGGGCCGCGAAATGGCGGTAAACGGGTCCGGCCCGTTCCCCCCGCCGGTTACGCCGCGTAGCGTTCGGGCGCAGGGGACGAGCTCTGGAGGGCCAGCGGGGACGCTGGGGGGCCTGTTCGCTTCGACCGTACTTTGGAAGTGAACGACAAGGGGTGGGGACGCGCTGTGGCAACCGACCGTAACGAGCGTGCTGGCTTGGGCCGCGAGGTCGTCGACGGGGCCGTGCACGAGGATCACCTCGCGGTCATCCACGACGACGGCACCGTCGTCGAGCTGGCCACCAAGCTAGCCACCAAGCGCGCGGCCCGCCCCGACCTCGAGATCGTTCACGACCGCCGGCTGGCCGGGTCGGCCATCCTCGTCGGGTCCAGCGGCGGGCACCTCGCCCAGCTGCTCTCCGTCGCCGACCTCTGGGCCCCGGACCAGCGCTCGTTCGTCACCTTCGACACGATCGACGCCACCTCGCTGCTCGCCGGCGAGAAGGTCACCTGGGCCCATCACCCGACGACGCGCAACCTGCGCAACCTGCTGCGCAACACCGTTCTCGCCTTCCGCGAGGTACGCCGTCAGCGGCCCGACGTCGTCGTCTCGACCGGCGCGGCCGTCGCGTTCCCGTTCTTCATCGCGGCCCGCCTGCGCGGCATCCCCACCGTCTACCTCGAGGTCTACGACCGCATCGACAGCCCGACCCTCACCGGTCGGCTCTGCCGCCCGCTCGCCACGCTCTTCTGCGTCCAGTGGGCCGAGCAGCTGGAGTTCTACCGCGGGTCCGAGCTGGTCGGGAGCCTGATGTGAGCGGGGCCGACTACGTCGGCACGCCGCACCTCGTCGGCCCCCTCCCCCTCGTACTCGTCGCCGTCGGAACCGACCACCACCCCTTCGACCGCGCCGTCCAGTGGGTCGAGTCCTGGCTCGCCGACCTGTCCGCCGCGGGCCAGCCCGTCGAGGTCCTCGTCCAGTACGGCAGCTCGCGGCGCCCACAGCTGGCCGGTGGCAGCGCCCTGCTCGAGCACTCCGAGCTCCAGGCCGCGATGGCCCGCGCTGCCGTCGTCGTCTGCCACGGCGGTCCGGCCACCATCACCGAGGCACGCCGGCACGGCAAGCTGCCGATCTGCCTCCCGAGGGACCCCTCGCGCGGCGAGCACGTCGACAACCACCAGCAGCTGTTCGCGCGGCGCATGGGCGAGGGCGGGATGGTCCGCCTTGCCGAGACCGAAGCCGACCTGCGCTCGGCGCTCGACGAGGCGATCTCCCACCCCGACCGCTACCTGCTGAACCGGCACGGGGCCGGAGACGGCGGCCGCGCGGTCGGGTTCCCCGGCCTCGACCGCTTCGCCGAGCTCGTGGGCGAGCTGTTGCCGACCCGGCAGCCCGAGCAGCAGGTCCCAGTGCTGTACCTCGGTGGCCTGGGCCGGAGCGGATCCACCCTGCTCGAGCGGTCCATCGCCCAGGTCGAGGGGCTGGCCTGCGTCGGCGAGGTCGTCCACCTCTGGGAGCGCGGGCTGCGCGACGACGAGCTGTGCGGCTGCGGCACCGCGTTCAGCCAGTGCTCGTTCTGGCAGCGCGTCGGCAAGAGCGCCTTCGGCGGATGGGACCGGGTCGACGTCGAGCAGGTCCTCCGGCTGAAGAGCTCCGTCGACCGCAAGCGCTACGCGCCGCGCCTGCTGCGGGCGCGCGGCCACATCGACGAGCCGGGCCACGGCGACTTCGGTCGGCGGCTGCGGCGCTACGGCGACCTGCTCACCCGGCTGTACTCCGCCGTCCTCGAAGTCTCCGGTGCCGACGTCGTCGTCGACGCCAGCAAGCACGCGTCCACCGCCCTCGTCCTCGCGGCCACCCCCGGCATCGACCTCAAGCTCCTGCACGTCGTACGCGACAGCCCGGCCGTGGCCTACTCGTGGACCAAGCAGATCGCCCGCCCCGAGGCCGGCCCCGGCGAGTACATGGCGACATGGTCGCCCGCGCAGACCGCGGTGCACTGGACCAGCGAGAACGCGCTCATCGACCGTCTCGCCGGGCAGGGCGTGCCGACCCACCTGATCCGCTACGAGGACTTCGTCGTCGACCCGCACGCCGCGCTCACGCGGCTGCTCGCGTTCGTCGGCCGCGAGGACACCGAGGCCGCCCTGTCGTTCGTCGACGGCACCTCGCTCCATCTCGACCCTTCGCACACCGTCGCGGGCAACCCCATGCGCTTCTCCAGCGGCGTCGTCGACGTCGTACCCGACCAGGCCTGGCGGGCCGCCTTCCCGCAGTCGCGGCAACGCCTGGTCACGGGGCTGACCATGCCCCTCCGTCGCCGATACGGCTACTCGATGAGAAGTGGACGATGACCAACCCGCCCACCGGCACCTCGCCTACCAGCACCTCGCCCACCAAGGCCTCGTCCACCAGCGCCTCGCGCGCCCCATCAGCCGCCGACCTGCCGGACGTCGACGTGATCGTCCCGACGCGCGACCGGCCGGACCTGCTGCGCGAGACCATCGAGGCGATCCTCGCCCAGGACTACCCCGCTCGGGTGCGCGTCATCGTCGTCTTCGACCAGTCCGAGCCCGACCTGTCGCTCGCCGTCTCCGACGCACACCGACCGGTCATGGTCATCAGCAACGTGCGCCGGCCCGGCCTCGCCGGTGGCCGTAACAGCGGGCTGCTCACGTCCGACGCCGAGCTCGTCGCGTTCTGCGACGACGACGACGTGTGGCTGCCCGGAAAGCTCAGCGCGCAGGTCGCCATGCTGATCAGCGACCCCAGCGCCTCCATCGTCAGCTGCGGGATCCGCATCGCGTACGACGAGACCACCGTCGACCGCGTCCTGTCCAAGACCCGGATCGAGCTGCGCGACCTGCTGCGGGACCGCCTCACCGAGCTGCACCCGTCGTCGTTCCTCATGCGGCGCGCGGCCGTCGTCGACGGGTACGGCCTCGTCTCCGAGGACATCCCCGGCTCGTTCGGCGAGGACTACGAGTTCCTGCTGCGCGCGGCCCGTACCGGCCCGGTCCGTACCGTGCCCATGGTCGGCGTGATCATCCGCTGGCACAAGGCGTCGTACTTCACCAGCCGTTGGGAGACCATGGCGCAGGGCCTCACGTGGCTGCTGGAGCGCTACCCCGAGTTCGCCAAGGTGCCCGCGGGCAAGGCGCGCATCTCCGGTCAAGTCGCGTTCGCGACAGCGGCCGGAGGGGACCGCAAGAAGGCCGTGCAATGGGCCGGGCGCACCGTTCGTCGCAACCCGCTCGAGCCGCGGGCCTACCTCGCGCTGGCCGTCGCGTCCGGGGCGCTCAAGCCCGACACCGTGATCCGCCAGCTGCACGCGCGCGGTCGCGGCATCTGAGCCTCCCGGTCGGCTGTTCAACCCCCGACCGGCCACGCGCTCAGCAGCCAGCGTTCGGCCTCGCCCGGACAGACCCACGCCACTAGGGTGCGCTCAGCCGTCGTCGCTGCGTCCGCAGCCGGAAGGCGGTCAACCCGGGAGGGTCCGACATGTGGGCACAACTGATCAAGCTGCGCGTCAAGGACGGCAAGGAGTCCGAGATGCCTGCGCTGTTCGAACAGCTGGGCGCGTTCGAGCAGCCGGGGTCGGGGCTGATCCGCACCCTGGCGATGCAGGACCAGAAGGATGCGACCCTGGCTTACGTCCTCGTCGTGTTCGAGAGCGAGGCGCACGCCCGCGCGCGCGAGCAGGACCCGCGGCGCGCGGAGGGCATGAAGGCGGTGCAAGCGACGATGGCCGACCTGTTCGACGGCCCGCCCGAGTTCGTCGACATGAACGTCCTGAAGGAAGTCACCCAGTAGGCGACCGATGCCTCCCATGCGCCGGAACGGGCCCATGCTCGTCTCGATCGTCGCCGCAGCACTGGCCCCGACCAGTCTGGGCGCTGCCGTCGCGTTCAAGCAGAGGTACTGGGCGATCAGATCGGCGGTCAGCCCGGCGCAGCCAGGCTGGGACGGGACCGGCCCCGGCGGCGGTTGGGCGGGCCTTACCGGACTGGCCTTCCTGGTGTTCGCTGGCTGCCTCGTGGCGCTCGTCTGCGCTCTCGCCACGCTCTGGCGTCGTCGCGGCCACACCGCCCGGTCCGGGGCGGGGTCGTCTTAGGGGGCTGGGCCGTGGGGGGTGAAGGTGGGGTTGCCGCC
>DAIPJR010000065.1:0-9116 GCA_036770165.1 Actinomycetes bacterium
CCGCCGACGACTACACCGACCCGGCGCCGTTCACCACGTTCACCCACCTCGACGCGACCACCGAGCTCTCCCGGCAGACCGCCGCCCTCGGTATCTACCCGGCGGTCGACCCGCTCGCCTCGACGTCCAACATCCTGGCGCCCGAGATCGTCGGCGAACGGCACTACAAGGTGGCGCGCAATGTGCAGTCGGTGCTGCAGCGGTACAAGGAGCTCCAGGACATCATCGCGATCCTCGGGCTGGACGAGCTGTCCGAGGAGGACCGGGTCACGGTCAACCGGGCCAGGAAGATCCAGCGGTTCCTGTCGCAGCCGTTCTTCGTGGCCGAGGTGTTCACCGGGGTCGAGGGGATCTTCGTCCCGATCCAGGAGACCATCGAGTCGTTCGAGGCGATCGTGAACGGCGACCTCGACACGGTCCCCGAGCAGGCATTCCTCAACGTGGGCGGCGTGGAGTCGGTGCTGGCCAAGCAGCGCACGCTGGAGGCCTGATGGCCGACGCGCTGGCCCTCGAGGTGGTCACCCCCGAGCAGACGCTGCTCGCGGGTGCCGCGCACGCCGTCGTCCTCCGTACGTCCGAGGGCAGCCTCACCGTCATGCCAGGACACGCGCCGTTCGTCGGTGACGTCGTCGCGGGAGAGGTCAAGGTCGAGCAGCCCGACGGCACCGTCGTGCGCCTCGCCGTGCACGGCGGCTTCGTCCAGGTCGACACGAGGGCCGGCGCCGCCGACGGCGTCGACGGTGTCGGCGACGGTCCGATCGCCGGGCTCTCGACTCGCGTCACCGTGCTCGCCGGGGTCGCCGAGCTGGTCGACGACATCGACGTCGCGCGGGCCGAGGCGGCCCGCACCGAGGCCCAGACCCGGCTCGACCAGCTTCGGTCCAGCGGTGCGCGCGACGACGCAGCCGCGGCTGCGGACGTCGAGATCGAGCAGCTGGAGCGCGCGCTCGCCCGGGCTGACGTGCGGCTGCGCCTCGCCGGCGGCTCCTCCACCAGCTGACGGGTGCCGCTGGCCTTCGTCGGCGGGACTGCTAGCGGTTGCCCCCGGGGGTCCAGAGGACGTCGCCGACGCCGCCCGCCTCGGTCGTGTTCGCGATGCGGGCGAGGATGAACAGCAGGTCCGAGAGCCGGTTGAGGTAGCGCGCGGTCAGCGGGTTCATCGTGTCGGCATGGACCTCGAGGGCGGCCCACGTGGTTCGCTCGGCGCGGCGGACGACGGTGCGCGACACGTGCAGCAGCGCCGCTCCGGCCGCACCCGCCGGAAGGACGAACGAGCGCAGCTTCTCCAGCCGCTCGTTGTACTCGTCGCAGGCCGCCTCGAGCCGGGTGACGTACGACTCCTCGACCCGTAGCGGCGGGTACTCGGGGTCGGGCCGCACTGGCGTGCAGAGGTCGGCGCCCACGTCGAACAGGTCGTTCTGGACCCGGGTCAGCAACGCCTGCACCGGCTCGGGCAGCCCGCCGAGCGCCAGCGCGACACCGATCGAGGAGTTGGCCTCGTCGACGTCGGCGTAGGCGGCCAGCCGAAGGTCGGTCTTGGCCGTTCGGCTCATGTCGCCGAGGGCGGTGGTGCCCTCGTCACCGGTGCGGGTGTAGATCCGCGTCAGGTTCACCATGTCGGGCTCGCGTCCCAGTTCATGTGCGGAGCGTAGGCCAGCCGGCCGTACGCTGGCATCGTGGAACGGTTCCGGGTGAGCGGCGGCGCGCGGCTGGCCGGCGAGGTACGCGTGACCGGCGCGAAGAACTGCGCGCTCAAGCTGATGGCGGCGGCGCTGCTCGCGGAGGGTACGACGACGATCCGCGAGGTCCCGGACATCCTCGACGTCGAGATCATGGGCCAGCTGCTGGGCCGGCTGGGGTGCGAGGTCAAGCACGACCACGCGTCGGCGTCAGTCGCCATCACGGTGCCCGAGGTGCCGGGCCACCGGGCCGACTACGACCTCGTGCGCCGGATGCGTGCGGGCATCAACGTGCTCGGCCCGCTCGTCGCTCGGGTGGGCCGCGCCCATGTCGCGCGCCCAGGCGGCGATGCCATCGGCTCGCGCCCGCTCGACCTGCACGTCGACGGGCTGGTACGCCTGGGGGCGACGGTCCACAACGAGCACGGGTTCCTGGTCGCGTCCGCGCCGCCTGGCGGCTTGGTCGGCGCGCAGATCTGGCTGGACTTCCCGAGCGTAGGCGCCACGGAGAACCTGCTGATGGCCGCGGTGCTGGCCCGGGGCACGACGGTCATCGACAACGCAGCTCGCGAGCCGGAGATCGTCGACATCTGCCGCATGCTGACCGACATGGGGGCCCAGATCGGAGGTGTCGGCCCCTCGACTCTCGAGGTGCGCGGCGTCGACCACCTGCAGCCGGTCGACCACACCACGGTGTCCGACCGGATCGTCGCCGGTACCTGGGCGATCGGTGCGGCCATGACGCGTGGTGACGTGACGGTGCGGAACGCGGAGGCGGAGCATCTGGAGATCGCCCTCGACAAGCTGACGCACGCCGGCGCCCAGGTGACTCGGCTGGCCGACGGCTTCCGGGTCGTGTGCGACCAGCGGCCGCTCGCGGTCGACGTGGTGACGCTGCCCTACCCGGGCTTCGCGACGGACCTGCAGCCGATGGTCCTCGCGCTCAACGCCGTGGCCGACGGCGCTGCGATGGTCACCGAGAACCTGTTCGAGGCGCGGTTCATGTTCGTCGACGAGCTGGCCCGGCTCGGCGCGGACATCCGTACCGACGGCCACCACGCGGTCGTACGAGGCAAGGAACGGCTGTCCGGCGCTCCCGTACGAGCGACCGACATCCGCGCGGGGGCCGGCCTGATCATGGCCGGCCTCGTGGCCGAAGGCGTGACGACCGTGAGCGACGGCTACCACCTGGACCGTGGCTACCCGGGATTCGACGCGCAGCTGCGCTCGCTCGGCGCCGAGATCGTCCGTGAGCCGGACGTCGACTACTACGACGGCTGAACAGGAGTCCCGATGACCGATGCTGTCCCGACCCGCGCCCTGGGGAGCCAGGGGCTGGTCGTCTCGGCCCAGGGCCTCGGCTGCATGGGCATGTCGCAGTCCTACGGCGATGCCGACGAGGCGGAGTCGATCGCGACGATCCACCGGGCGCTCGACCTCGGCGTCTGCCTGCTCGACACCGCTGACGTCTACGGCGACGGCCACAACGAGCTGCTCGTCGGGCGAGCGGTCGCCGGCCGTCGTGACGACGTGGTGCTGGCCACGAAGTTCGCGCTGGTGCGCGACGACGGCTCGATGCGGACCAACGGTCGGCCTGAGTACGTCCACGCGGCCTGCGACGCCAGCCTGCTGCGACTCGGCGTCGACCACATCGACCTGTACTACCAGCACCGGGTCGACCCGACGGTGCCGATCGAGGAGACCGTGGGTGCGATGGCCGAGCTGGTGTCGGCCGGCAAGGTCGGCTACCTCGGGCTGTCCGAGGCGAGCGCCCGCACCCTCGAGCGGGCCGTCGCCGTGCACCCGATCTCGGCGCTGCAGAGCGAGTGGTCGCTCTGGACCCGCGACCTGGAGGCCGACCTCGTCGGGACGGCCCGTCGGCTCGGCGTCGGCATCGTGCCGTTCAGCCCGCTGGGCCGCGGCTTCCTCACCGGGACGCTGACCAGTCCGGACGACTTCGGCCCCGACGACTTCCGGCGCGGCAACCCGCGCTTCCAGGGCGACAACTTCGCAGCGAACCTGCGCCTCGTCGACGCGGTACGCGCCCTGGCGGAGCAGAAGGGCTGCACCGCCGGCCAGCTGGCCCTCGCCTGGATCCTGGCCCAGGGTCCCGACGTCGTGCCGATCCCGGGGACGAAGAGGCGCGCCTACCTCGAGGAGAACGTCGCCGCCTGCGCGGTCCAGCTGAGCGCCGGAGACCAGGCGGCGCTCGAGGCCGCTGCACCGGTCGGCGCGGCGGCGGGGACGCGCTACCCGCAGGCCGGGTACGCGTACGGCGACACCCCGGAGCCCTGACCCTCAGCCCTCGGGAGGCTGCGGCTGACACGATCGAGCCTGGGGGCTAGGCGCGGTCGAGGATCCCGCGCGCCTGCTGCTCGTCGCCGGCGAACACGAGCAGCCGCGGCCCCTCCTTGGTCTGCGCGAGGGTCGCCCGCAGGCCGTGGGCCTCGAGCCGGCGCAGGAGGGTGCGGCCCTCGGCGGTGGTCCGGGGCGCGGCGATCGGGACGAGCAGGCCGTACTCGTCAGGACGGCCCGGCCGGGCGGGGCGGGCGACCAGGGAGCCGCCGCGGCCGAACGCCCAGCGCAGGACGAGGGCCAGCACGCCGACACCCAGGAAGGCGACGACGGGCTCGAAGAGGAAGGAGTTCCACGCGCCCACGGACCCAGTCTGCGGCAGTCGGGGGCGACCGGCACGGCGTGTCGTACGCGGTCGGCTCGCCGGTACCGCCTAACGTTCCGTCGGGGTCATCCGCGACGTCAGGTGGACGTTGCCGGCCGGCCCCGACGGCGGCGACCTCTTCCCCCCGCCGGACCCGCACCGGTGGGTCCCGGTGCTGCGGTCCCCGCCGCGAGCGGAGGCTGCATGCGTTCGACGGGTGTGCGCCGGGCCGATCTGGTCCTGCCGGAACGGCTCGACGTGACCACGGTGGGCGACCTGCGTGATGCGATGACGCTTGCCGTCGAGTCGGGGCCAGCCGTCGACGTGCTCGTCGACATGTCCCGCGTCCAGGTGGTCGACAGCGTCGGCCTCGGGCTGCTGGTCAGCACGCACCGCAACTGCCTGCGGGCCGGGCGCCGGCTCGTGCTCGTCGACCCGCAGCCGAGGATGCTGCGGCTGCTCGCCGTCACCCGCCTGCACCGGGTGCTGCACCTGCAGCGGGCGATCGACCTGACCCGGGCGATCGGCGCCGACGCGTCCTGATCCAGCCCTCGGGGGACCCCCGGAACCGGGTCGGGGGGCCGCCAGTACGCTCGGCGCGTGGTCGATCACGAACGTCGCCAGCGGGACAAGCCCTGGGTGATGCGGACCTACGCCGGCCACTCGTCCGCCGAAGCGTCCAACGAGCTGTACCGCCGCAACCTGGCCAAGGGGCAGACCGGCCTCTCGGTCGCGTTCGACCTGCCGACGCAGACCGGGTACGACCCCGACGACGAGCTGGCCCGCGGCGAGGTCGGCAAGGTCGGCGTCCCGGTGGTCCACGTGGGGCACATGCGCCAGCTCTTCGACGGGATCCCGCTCACCGGGATGAACACGTCGATGACGATCAACGCCACGGCGATGTGGCTGCTCGCGCTCTACCAGGTGGTCGCGGAGGAGCAGGCCGGGCCGGACGACGCGGCCGGTGCAGCGGCCCTGCTGCAGGGGACGACGCAGAACGACATCATCAAGGAGTACCTCTCCCGAGGGACGTACGTCTTCCCGCCGGCTGCCTCGATGCGCCTGACGACGGACCTGATCGCGTACACGGTGCGGGCGGTACCCCGCTGGAACCCGATCAACATCTGCAGCTACCACCTGCAGGAGGCCGGTGCCACGCCGGTCCAGGAGCTGGCCTACGCGATCTGCACGGCCATCGCGGTCCTTGACGCCGTACGCGACTCGGGGCAGGTGGCGCCGGAGGACTTCGGCGACGTCGTCCAGCGGATGTCCTTCTTCGTCAACGCCGGCGTCCGGTTCGTCGAGGAGATGTGCAAGATGCGCGCCTTCGTCCGGCTGTGGGAGCGGCTGGTCGCGGAGCGCTACGGGATCACCGACGAGCGCGACCGCCGGTTCCGGTACGGCGTCCAGGTCAACTCCCTCGGGCTGACCGAGGCGCAGCCGGAGAACAACGTCCAGCGCATCGTGCTCGAGCTGCTCGGCGTGACCCTCTCGCGCGACGCCCGGGCGCGAGCCGTGCAGCTGCCCACCTGGAACGAGGCCCTCGGCCTGCCGCGACCCTGGGACCAGCAGTGGTCGCTGCGGATCCAGCAGGTCCTCGCGTACGAGTCGGACCTGCTCGACTACCCCGACCTGTTCGAGGGCTCCACCGTGGTGGAGGCGAGGACCGCCGAGCTGGTGGCCGAGGCCCAGGCCGAGATCGACCGCGTGCAGGCCATGGGTGGTGCCGTGGCCGCGGTGGAGAGCGGATACCTCAAGGGTCGCCTCGTCGAGTCGCACGCGCGGCGTCGGGCCCGCATCGAGTCGGGCGAGGAGACGGTCGTCGGCGTCAACGCGTTCACGACGACGGAGCCCAACCCGCTGCTCACCGGGGCCGAGGGGTCGGTGCAGAGCGTCGACCCCGCCGTGGAGGCTCACGCCGTCGCGGAGCTGAAGGCGTGGCGCGAGCAGCGTGACGACGCGGAGGTGACGGCGGCCATCGCCGAGCTGGAGGCGACGGCCGCGCAGGACGGGCCTGAGGCGAACCTCATGCCGGCGTCGCTGCGCTGCGCGTGGGCCGGCGTCACGACGGGGGAGTGGGCGGGAGCGCTGCGCCGGGTCTTCGGGGAGTACCGGGCCCCCACCGGCGTGAGCGGCATCGTGGGTGTCGCCGCCGCGTCGCAGGACGGCGAGCTGTCCCGCGTGCGAGCCCTCGTGAAGCGGACCGGCGAGGAGCTGGGCACGCACCTGCGGCTGCTGGTCGGCAAGCCCGGCCTCGACGGGCACTCCAACGGTGCCGAGCAGATCGCCGTACGGGCCAGGGACGTCGGGTTCGAGGTGATCTACCAGGGGATCCGGCTGACGCCCGCCCAGCTGGTGGCGGCCGCGGTCGAGGAGGACGTCCACTGCGTGGGCCTGTCGATCCTGTCCGGCTCGCACCTGTCCGTCGTACCCGAGGTGGTGCAGGGTCTGAAGGCCGCCGGGATGGGTGACGTACCGGTCATCGTCGGCGGCATCATCCCCGACGACGACGCGGCGATCTTGCGGGCCGAGGGGGTGGCCGAGGTGTTCACGCCGAAGGACTACGACCTCACGGTCGTCATGGGCCGCATCGTCGAGGCGATCCGCCGCGCCAACGGGATCTGACCCGGGCTAGCGGTCCTCGCGGCGCTGCCAGTGGAACGTCGTCGCGCAGGCGAGCGCGCCGAGGACCACCCAGACCAGCAGGACCAGGGCGACCCGGCCGAGCTCCCAGGAGTGCGCCGGTTCGTTGAACCGGTACGAGTCCGGCAAGAACACCGAGCGCATGCCCTGGCAGAGCCACTTCAGCGGGAACAACGAGGACGCGGACTGCATCCACTTCGGCAGCTGGGAGAAGACGAAGAAGACCCCGGACGTGAACTGCAGCACGAGGACCACCGGGGACACGAGGGCGGGCGCACCCCTGCCGGTCTTGGGGATGCTGGAGAACGCGATGCCGAGCAGCGTGCAGGACAGCAGGCCGAGCACCAGCAGCCACGCGAAGGTGAACCACTTCGCGCCGCTGTCGGGCAGCTTGACCTGGAACATCGTGACGCCGATCAGCAGCAGCAGCCCGACCTGGGCGACGAGGCTGAGCAGGACCAGCGCCACCTTGCCGGCGAAGTAGGCCGCCTTCGGAAGGGGAGTGCCTGACAGCCGCTTCAGGGTGCCGTCCTCGCGCTCCATGGGGATCGTGATCGCGAGGTTCTGGAAGCCGGTGTAGAACAGGCCCGAGGCGATCATCCCGGCGACGAAGTACTGGCTGAACTTCACGTCGCTGTTGACGATGTTTCCGTTGAACACCGACCCGAAGATCAGCAGCAGGATCAGCGGGAACGCGAACGTGAAGACCAGAGCCCTCCGGTCGCGGACGAACATCAGGTACTCGACCTTCGTCCTGGCCAGCGCGACCGAGGCGAGCGACGGCATGGGGCTGTCGCGGGACACGTCCACGGTCTCGGTGCTCATGCCGGTTCCTCCTGCTCGCCCGTACCGATCATCCGCAGGTAGACGTCCTCGAGGGTGGGTCGTTCGACGGCCAGCTCGGGCACCTCGGCCCCCTCGTACCTGGCGGCGAGCTCGAGGACGGTACGCGTCGGCTCGTCGGTCTCGACGCTCCGCGGCGCGCCGTCCTCGACCCAGCTCACGGTTGTCGCCGCGCCGGCCCGCCCGCCCAGGGTGGCCGGCGTACCGATCTCGAGGATCCGGCCGGCGAGGATGACGCCCACGCGGTCGGCGAGCCGCTCGGCCTCGTCGAGGTAGTGCGTGGTCAGCAGGATCGTCGTCCCCTCCGCCTTGAGCGCCTCGATGAGGTCCCAGAACGTTCGCCGGGCCTCCGGGTCGAAGCCCGTGGTCGGCTCGTCGAGGAACAGCAGCTCGGGGTCGCCGAGGATGCCGAGCGCGACGTCGAGGCGCCGCCTCTGCCCGCCGGACAGCTCGCGCACCCGGGCCGACCGCTTCTCGGACAGGCCGACGGACTCGATGACGGCCAGCGGGTCGCGCGGTGCCGGGTAGTAGGTGTGGAAGTGCCGGACGACCTCCTCGACGCTGAGGTCGGCGTTGTCCGAGGTGGACTGCAGGACGATCCCGATGCGGGTGCGCCAGCGGGCCGTCGGGTGCCCCGGGTCCTGCCCGAGCACGCTCACCTCGCCGCCCGTACGGTCCCGGTAGCCCTCGAGGATCTCGACCGTGGTGGTCTTGCCGGCGCCGTTGGGCCCGAGCAGCGCGAAGACCTCGCCGCGGTTGACGTCGAGATCGACCCCGGCCACCGCCTCGATGTCGCCGTAGCGCTTGCGCAACCCACGAACGACGATCGCCGCCTCGTCAGTCATCGAGCTCCCCGAGCTTGTCCGTGTCGCACCAGGTCCGGTCATGATCTCGTACGGACAGTATGGCGAGAAACTGTGGCTAGAACAGGCGCGCGGCAGGGTCGTCGAGCCCCCGCATCGTGGCGTAGTCGAGCGTGACGCAGTCGATGCCACGGTCCAGGGCGAGGACGCGGGCCTGCGGCTTGATCTCCTGGGCGGCGAAGATCCCGCGAACGGGGGCCAGCAGGGGGTCGCGGTTGAGCAGCTCGAGGTAGCGGGTGAGCTGCTCGACGCCGTCGATCTCGCCGCGGCGCTTGATCTCGACCGCGACCGCCAGGCCGGCCGCATCCCGGCAGAGGAGGTCCACGGGACCGATCGCCGTCGGGTACTCGCGCCGCACCAGCCGCCAGCCGGCACCCAGCGTCTCGACCTGCTCGGCGAGCAGCTCCTGCAGGTGCGCCTCGACGCCGT
>DAIPJR010000257.1:0-2938 GCA_036770165.1 Actinomycetes bacterium
GGCTGGGTGCGCAGGTAGGCGAACATCGCGTCGTAGCGGTCGACCGGCTTGAGGTCGAACTTCAGCTTCTGCACGACGGGCGTCGAGTTGCCCACGAGGTCCATGCGGGTGCAGTGGCCGCAGTACTGCGGGCAGGTGGGCAGCAGCTCGGCGAGGACCTTGGTCGGGTAGCGGTGCGTCAGGCCCTCGGCGGTCCACATCTCGTGCTCGTGCAGCGAGTCGCGGCTCGCGTGCGGGTGCGAGGCCCAGTCGGTCCGCCGGTCGCTGAACACCGGGAGCATGTAGCGCCGTACAGGGTCGGCGTAGAACCCGGCGGTGAAGTCGGCCGGGGACGGGGTGCCGCGGTCGTGCGACGCGGGGACCATCGTGTTCATCATCTGCGGCGGCACGAGCATCGACATCGTGGCCCGCTCGGCCTGGTCGCGCTCCAGATCGGCGTAGAGGCGGTCCTCGAGGAGGCCGCCCATGAGGTCGCGCAGCTGCTTGACGTTCTTGACGCAGTGGGCCCGCTGCCACTGCGCGTCGGCCCACTCCTGCGCAGTCACGGTCGCCCATCCGGGCAGGCGGGTCCAGTCGGGCTCGACGAGCTCGCTCCGGCGGTAGGCGTACGGCTGCTCTGTGCTCATTCCGAGAGGATAGAGAAAGATCTGCGGCGAATCCACTCAATCACCGTAAGATCTCCCGTATACGCGGGCGGTCTGGCCTTCGCGTCCGGTACTGGGAGGATCTGCTCGTGTCCCGCACCACGCCCTCGTCGCCCGTGGGACTGCACCGCGTCATCGCGCCGGCAGCGCCGGCAGCGCCCGCGCTGGTCCTCCCGCAGGCGGCGGAGCGCCTCGACGCGAGCCCCGAGCTGTGGCCGGACGAGGTACGGATCCGCGTCCAGACGCTCAACCTCGACGCGGCCTCGTACCGCCAGCTGGCGACCAAGCACGCCGGCGACGGAACCGCGGTGCGTGCCGAGGTCCTGGCGATCGTCGCCGACCGCGGGAAGATGCAGAACCCGGTGACGGGCTCGGGCGGCATGCTGGTCGGCGTGGTCGAGGAGGTCGGCCCCGCGTCACCCCTGGGCCTTCGGGTGGGCGACCACGTCGCGAGCCTGGTCTCCCTCTCCCTCACGCCGCTGCGGATCGACGACGAGCTGGCGCGGTGGGACGGGCGGTCGGAGCAGGTCCCTGTCGACGGTACGGCGATCCTGTTCGGCCGCTCGATCGTCGCCGTCCTCCCGGACGACCTGCCAGCCGCGCTGGCCATGATGGTCATGGACGTGTGCGGCGCCCCGGCACTCACCGAGCGCGTCGTGCGACGGTACGTCTCCGACCGAGGGGGCGACGGGCCGGCGCCGACGGTCGCCGTCATCGGGGGAGCGGGCAAGTCGGGGTCGCTCTCCCTCGCCGCGGCACGGCGAGCGGGGGCGGGTCGTACGGTCGGCGTCGTCCCGGTCGAGCACGAGCGCGAGACGCTGGCCGCCTCGGGCGTCGCCGACACGGTCGCGCTGGCCGACGCACGGGACCCGGTCGCCCTCTCGTCGGCCGTCGAGGCGGCGCTCGGCGGTCCGGCCGACGTCACCGTCGTCTGCGTCGACGTCCCAGGCTGCGAGCACGGTGCGATCCTGGCCACGGCCGAGGGCGGCACCGTGATCTTCTTCTCCATGGCCACGTCGTTCTCCGCCGCGGCGCTCGGGGCCGAGGGGCTCGCCGCCGACGTGACCATGCTGGTCGGCAACGGGTTCACCCCCGGCCACGCCGAGCTGGCCCTCGACCTGATGCGTACCGAACCCGGGCTCCGGGCGATGTTCGAGGACCGGCTGGCCAGGGAGGCCGCATGACGACCCGTACGAGGTCCAAGCTCGAGCTCGACGGGCGCACGGTGCGCCACGCCAGGTCGCTGGCGCGCAAGGCGGGCGCCCCTGTCGTCAAGCTGGCGCGTACGCACACCACCGTCTCGGTCGAGCGCGCCGTCCTGCGCCTCGCCGGCCTCGCCGGCGCGGACGTCGAAGGCATCCCGTGGGTCAACCGCACCGTCGACGCCGTACGAGCCGACTGCGGGCTCGAGCACGGGGTGGCCCTGCCGGTCTGGGACGCCCTGCTCCGCGACGGTGAAGGGGACCTGACCGTCCTGGCGCAGAAGGCGGCGGCCGGGTCGGTCCAGTTCCGGGTGCCCGAGGGCAAGGACGCCGTACGCGCCCGGAAGGCGGCCACCGTGGCGGTCGGCAAGGGCATCGCCCGGATCGACCGCAACCGGCGCGAGCGCGAACGGCTGGTCCGCCGCCTCGGCGACCCGCCCAAGCCGTGGATCTACCTGATCGTCGCCACCGGCGACATCTACGAGGACATCCCGCAAGCCCAGGCCGCCGCGCGCGAGGGCGCCGACGTCATCGCGGTGATCCGCTCGACCGGCCAGTCGCTGCTCGACTACGTGCCGGAGGGTGCCACTCGCGAGGGCTATGCGGGCACGTACGCCACCCAGGAGAACTTCCGGCTGATGCGCGCGGCGCTCGACGACGTCTCGAAGGAGCTCGGCCGCTACGTCCGCCTGACCAACTACGCGTCGGGGCTCTGCATGCCCGAGATCGCCTCCCTGGCCGGGCTCGAACGGCTCGACATGATGCTCAACGACTCGATGTACGGGATCTTGTTCCGGGACATCAACCCGATCCGTACCTTCGTCGACCAGCGCTTCTCCCGCCAGGTCCACGCCCGCGCCGGCATCGTGATCAACACTGGCGAGGACAACTACCTGACGACGGCCGACGCGGTCGCGTCCGCCCACACCGTCACGGTCAGCCAGCTGATGAACGAGTACTTCGCCAAGGAGGCCGGTCTGGAGGACTGGCAGCTCGGCCTGGGTCACGCGTTCGAGATCAACCCAGATATCCCCGACTCGTTCCGGATGGAGCTGGCCCAGGCACTGCTGGCTCGCCAGCTGTTCCCGGATG
>DAIPJR010000258.1:0-2933 GCA_036770165.1 Actinomycetes bacterium
GAGCTGCTGCCCCCCCTCGACGACGCCTTGCGCCGAGCCCTGGCCGGAGACGGTTCGCCGGTGCAGATCCTCGGCTCGGTCGCGGCGAGCTACAGCCGCACCCTCCCCGACTTCACGCTCGGCCCGCCGACGGCGTGACGTACACCACATTTGCCAGTACCGTTCGGCGCACAGAGTTCCACCTCCACAACGGATCGTCCGGCACGTTCCTGCCGGTGGAAGGTTTGGTGAACCATGGCTGGCGTCACTTTCGACGAGGCAAGCCGGATCTACCCGGGCTCCACGAAGCCCGCTGTCGACAAGCTCAACCTGGAGATCGGCGACGGCGAGTTCCTCGTCCTCGTCGGACCGTCGGGCTGCGGCAAGTCCACCTCCCTGCGGATGCTCGCCGGCCTCGAGGACATCGACGCCGGCTCGATCAGGATCGGTGAGCGCGACGTCACCCACCTGCCGCCCAAGGACCGCGACATCGCGATGGTGTTCCAGAACTACGCGCTCTACCCGCACATGACGGTCGGGGAGAACATGGGCTTCGCCCTGAAGATCGCCGGCGAGCCGAAGGCCGACATCGCCAAGCGCGTCGCCGAGGCTGCGAAGCTCCTCGACCTGCAGGACTACCTCGACCGCAAGCCGAAGGCACTGTCCGGTGGCCAGCGCCAGCGGGTCGCCATGGGTCGCGCGATCGTCCGCAAGCCGCAGGTATTCCTCATGGACGAGCCGCTCTCCAACCTCGACGCGAAGCTGCGGGTCCAGACCCGTACGCAGATCGCTGCCCTCCAGCGCCGGCTCGCGACCACGACCGTCTACGTGACCCACGACCAGGTCGAGGCCATGACCATGGGCGACCGGGTGGCCGTGCTCAAGGACGGGCTGCTGCAGCAGGTCGGCACCCCCCGCGAGCTGTACGACGCCCCGCAGAACGTGTTCGTGGCCGGCTTCATCGGCTCCCCGGCGATGAACGTGGTCGAGCTGCCGCTCACCGAGGCCGGTGCGCAGGCCGCCACGTACACGATCGCGCTCCCCCGGGACGTGATGACCAAGGCCGGAGCCGAGGACCTCAAGACGATCACCCTCGGGTTCCGCCCGGAGGACGTCGTCCTCGGCGAGGACGGCAACGGGATGCCGGTGCTCGTGCACCTCGTCGAGGAGCTCGGCGCCGACGCCTACATCTACGGCGAGCTGGTCCTCACCGGGAACGAGCGCAAGGAGATCATCGTCCGCACCGACGGCCGCCGCCCGCCGGCCAAGGGCGAGGTCGTCCACGCGACCGTCAAGGAAGGCCACTCGCACGCGTTCTCGCCGGCCACCGGCCTGCGCCTCAGCTAGCACCTGCGCGATGCGGGGACCGTCCAGGCGGTCCCCGCGTGACCGGTCCCCGCGTCGCACCGAAGGAACCCCATGGCCCTGCAGGTGACGGCTGCCCCCGACGAGCCCGACCTCCTGTTCCTCCCGTGGGACACCCCGCTCGAGGAGTGGCCGGCCGACCAGCTGGTCGCCCTCCCGCGGGGCATCTCGCGGCACGTCGTCCGCTTCGTCCGGATGAATGGCGTGGTCTACGCCGTCAAGGAGGTCGGCGAGCACCTCGCGGTGCGTGAGTACCGCCTGCTCCGCGACCTCGAGCGGCTGGCCGTGCCGTGCGTCGAAGCGGTCGCCGTGGTGAAGGGTCGCGAGACCCCGGAGGGCGAGGCGCTGGACCCGGCGCTGATCACGCGGCACCTGCAGTTCTCGCTCCCCTACCGGGCCCTGTTCTCGTCGACGCTGCGGCCCGACACGGCCGCCCGGCTGCTCGACGCTCTGTCGCTGCTGCTCGTACGCCTGCACCTGTCCGGCTTCTCGTGGAACGACTGCTCGCTGTCCAACACGCTCTTCCGGCGCGACGCGGGCTCGTTCGCGGCCTACCTCGTGGACGCCGAGACCGGTGAGCTGCACCCCACGCTGTCGCACGGCCAGCGCGAGCACGACCTCGAGGTCGCCCGCATCAACATCTACGGCGAGCTCTCCGACCTCGAGGCCGGCGGCATGCTGCACGAGAGCATCGACGCGCTGCACACCTCGGACACGGTCGTCCGCCGGTACGAGCAGCTGTGGGAAGAGCTCACCGAAGCGTTGCTGATCAAGGCTGGCGAGCGGTACCTCGTCGACGCGCACATCCGCCGGCTCAACGACCTCGGCTTCGACGTCGCCGAGCTCGAGGTGATCAGCGAGCCTGAGCAGACCCGCATCCGGGTGCAGCCGAAGGTCGTCGACGCCGGCCACCACAGCCGCCGGCTGATCAGGCTCACCGGCCTCGACGTCCAGGAGAACCAGGCCCGCCGGCTGCTCAACGACCTCGACTCGTTCCGCGCAGCGCTCGCGATCCCCGAGGCGGACGAGTCGGTGGCCGCACACCGATGGGTCAGCGAGGTCTTCGAGCCGGTCGTACGGTCGATACCCAAGGAGCAGCGCGGGAAGCTCGAGCCCGCCGAGGTCTTCCACGAGGTGCTCGAGCACCGGTGGTTCCTCTCCGAGCAGGCCGGCCACGACGTGGGCCTGCAGGCTGCGGCCGAGAACTACGTGCGCGAGGTGCTCGCCCGCAAGCCGGTCGAGCAGGCGGTGCTCGGGGAGCGCATCGGTACCCCGTCGGACAGCACGATGGAGTTCCGCCTGTCCTTCGCCGACGAGGATCCGGACGACGACGACACCTCGCCCTAGCCCCGCCGCCACCGCTGGCCGAGACGGACGCCGATTGGCCGGCCCGCCGACCAATCGGCCCCGGTATCGGCCAGCCGCATCGACCCGGCTCGCGGTAGCTAGCCGGCGCGGTGCCGAGCGACCTCGTAGAGGACGATGCCGGCCGCGACGCCCGCGTTGAGCGACTCGTTGCCCGCGGCCATCGGGATCTTGACGAACACGTCGCAGCTGCGCTCGACCAGCCGGGACAGGCCCTGGTCCTC
>DAIPJR010000259.1:0-2911 GCA_036770165.1 Actinomycetes bacterium
CCGACCTCGTCGCTGGTGGCGGTCGCGTCGTCGCACGGTGCGTCGCCGACGACGACCGGGCCAGCCTCCGTGATGCCGTCGCCGAACGGCTCGGCCTACCCCTCGCCCCGACCTCGAGGCCTCCCGGACTCGCCGACCTCCTCCTCCGCCTCGGGCGCGAGCTGCCGGCCGTCGTCCTCGGCAGCGGCGAGACGCCGCCGGAGGGGTGCATCCTCGCCTTCGGGCCCAGCGACGCGTCGGCCCCTCCTGGCTGGCACACCGTCGAGGTCCCGGCCCCGACCCTCACGCAGGCCGCGGCCGCGTGGGGCTCGGCCCTGCGAACGGCCGGCGTCCGGGTGGGGAGATCCGACCTCGCGGCATACGCGAGCCGGATCCCCTTGGGTGAGAAGGGGATCCGTGAGGTCGTGGCGCGGGCTGCGGCCGCCGCCGAGGCTCGCGGTGAGCGGCTCACCGGCGACGACGTCGCGGCGGCGCTGCGCGGCCAACCGCGGCACGACCCCGGCGGCCTCGCCCGTCAGGTGCCGACGGCGACGCGCTTGGACGACCTCGTCCTGTCGGCCGCCACCCGCGACGGGCTCGACGAGGTCGTCGCCCACGCCCGGTGGTCCGCGGCCGCCCACGAGACCCTCGGCTTCGACGGGGTCCGCGGCCGGGCCGTCGTCGCGCTCTTCCACGGCCCCAGCGGGACGGGAAAGACCGCCGCCGCCGAGGCCCTGGCCGCCGCCGTCGACCGGGACCTGTGGGTCGTCGATCTCGCCAAGGTCGTCAGCAAGTGGCTCGGCGAGACCCAGCGCAACCTCGACACGGTCCTCGACGAGGCGGCGACGGCCGGCGTCGTCCTGCTCTTCGACGAGGCGGACGGCCTGTTCGGCAAGCGCGGCGAGGTGACCGACGCGCGGGACCGCTACGCCAACCTCGAGATCGACCACCTCCTCCAGCGGATCGAGCTCCACACCGGGGTCGTCGTCCTCACCAGCAACAGGCCCGCCGCGCTCGACGAGGCCTTCGCCCGCCGCATCCGGCTCAGCGTCCGCTTCGACCTGCCCGACCACGCCGAGCGCGAGGAGCTGTGGCGGCGGGTCCTCCCCGCGCGGTTGCTCGGGGCGGACACGGACACGGACCGGGTCGCGCGCGAGGAACTCTCCGGCGCGGCGATCCGCGCGGCCGCGCTTGCCGCGACGGTGCTCGCGACGGCCGGCGGGTCGGCCGTCACCTCCGCGCACCTGGAGACCGCGGTCCGCCGTGAGCTGGAGAAGACCGGTCGACACCTCACGGCAAGGACGGTGCGGCCATGACCGACGACCTGCGCCTCAGCGTCGACGTCGAGCCCGAGCCCGGCCTCCTGCGCCCGGCCATCGAGGCGGCCCTCGCTGGACGCCCGTGGCCGCCCGGACCTGAGGCCCAGGTCGCCGCAGCCGTCGCGGCGGCGGTGCGGGGCTCGTATGCCGGTAGGCCCGGTGCTGTCGGAGGGGCCGCGACGCCCGGAACACAGACACCCGGCGTACGGACCCCTGACGGGACCAACCACGGAGGTGATGGCCGATGACCGCCCGCGGCATGCTCCTGTCGTTCTCCGACCCGGTGGCCGGCATGGTGCCGACGCTCGTCCCGTTCCAGTACAACCCGTCCGAGGTGACCCGGGTCCTGCGCGTCGCGCCCGGAGCGTCCGGCGGGTCGGGCCTGCAGGTCGGTGCCCCGCCGACCGAGACGTACACATTCAACCTCGAGCTCGACGCCCTCGACGCCCTCGACAAGCCGGTCACCGGAACCCTCGGCGTGGGCCCCCTGCTCGCCGCCATCGAGGCGATGATGGAGCCAGCCGGCGGAGGGCTCGCCGCGCTCGCCGGGGCCGTCGTCTCGGTCCTCGGCGGGGGAGGCGGAGCAGCGCCAGTCCCGACGCCGTCGCTGCCGCTCGTCATCCTCGCCTGGAGCCCGGAGCGGATCGCGCCGGTGCGCATCGACTCGTACAGCGCCCACGAGACCGGCTTCGACAGTGCGCTGCAGCCGGTGCAGGCCACCGTCGACCTGTCGGTCACGGTGCTGCGCGACCGCGACCTCAACGCCGACCAGACCCTGGCCAACGTCATGGCCACCGCCTACCAGGCGGTCCGGACCGGCCTCGCCGTCGTGGGCGTCGCCCAGGGCCTGGAGCTGATGACATGAGCGGCCGCTACGACGGGCAGGGCCGGCTCGCGGTACCGCAGGACGACGGGACCACCCGCCCGATGACGACGCCGCGGGTCAGCGTGCAGCCGGCCACCGACGTCGTCTACCCGGTGCGTGAGGGTGACCGCCTCGACCTGCTCGCGGGAGCCTCCCTCGGCGACTCGACCAAGTGGTGGCTCATCGCCGACGCCAACCCACGCGCCAACGCCCTTGACCTAGAGCGCACCGGGACCCCCCTGGCGGTGCCGAATGCCTGAGACCCGCACCTCCATCACCGTCAACGGTGCCCCGCTCGGCGCGCACGACCTCGAGCTGGTCCAGTCGCTCAGCCTTGAGGAGACCCTCGGTGGGCAGGACAAGGTGAGCATCACCGTCCAGCTCGTCACGAGCGACAACAGCGCCTGGACGTCCTGCCTCGACCCGCTCGTCGCACCCGCCACGCCGTTCCACGTCACGCTAACCCGCGGCAGCGACACCGTCGAGGTTGAGGCCCGTAGCGTCAGCGCGAGCTGGCAGATCGCGCCTGGCGGGTCGTCGACCATCACCGTCGAGGGGATGGACCGCAGCGTGGAGCTGGACCGGCAGGACGTCCAGCGGCTCTGGCAGGACACCAACGACGCCGCCATCGCCGAGACGATCTTCTCCGAGCACGGTCTCGCCTCGCAGGTCGACAGCACCCCGAGCGGTGCGGACTCCGACACGTACTCCCCCCAGCAGAGCGCGACCGACTGGGCGTTCCTCAAGG
>DAIPJR010000260.1:0-2564 GCA_036770165.1 Actinomycetes bacterium
GAGGTCCTGGGCCAGCCCGGTGATGTCACCGCCGCCGCCCGAGCTCGTGATGTACGCGCCGGTGACCTGCATCCGCGGGCCCGGCACCCAGCCAGCGTCGATGGCATCCCGCAGCGCCACGTCGACGAACGCGCGGAACGTCCCCACGTCGCGGACGGTCGTGAACCCGGCGAGGAGGGTGTCCCGCGCGTTGCGCACGCCGG
This sequence comes from Actinomycetes bacterium, assembly GCA_036770165.1. Lineage (GTDB taxonomy): Bacteria > Actinomycetota > Actinomycetes > Prado026 > Prado026 > JANYIP01. The sequence goes on from DAIPJR010000260.1 coordinate 204, forward strand.
ACATCGCCTCCTGGGCAGCCGTACGGGTCAGCAGCTCGGCATAGCTGTGGCCGCTGTCGATCTCGCCGACCAGGTGTGCGTGGCAGTCGACCAGGCCGGGCAGCAGGGTCTGGCCGGCGAGGTCGACGCGCTGGACGCCACTGACCGGTGCGTCGCCGGCTCCCACCACGGCGACGATCCGGTCGCCCTCGACGACGACCGCACGGTCCGCGAGCAGCTCTCCCGACTCGACGTCGAGCAGCCGCTCGGGGACGAGTACCGTCCGGTCGCTCACCCGGTGTAGTGGCGGTCGACGACGCTGAAGACCTCGTCGAGGATCGCGAGGCCTTCCTTGGCCTCGGTGTCCGAGACCGTGCAGGGCGGTACGACGTGCAGCCGGTTGTAGTTGGTGAACGGCATCAGACCGCGCTTGCGCGCCTCGCCTACGAGCTCGGTCATCGCCGGCGAGGTGCCGCCGTAGGGCGCGAGCATCTCGCGGGTCGCCCGGTCGGTGACCAGGTCGAGCGCCCAGAAGACGCCGAGGCCGCGGACCTCGCCGATGACCGGGTGCCGGTCGGCCAGCTCGCGCAGGCCCGGTCCGAGCACGGTCTCGCCGATGCGGGCCGCGTTCTCGACGATGCCCTCGTCCTTCATCGCGTCTATCGAGGCCACGATGGACGCGCAGGCGATCGGGTGGCCCGAGTAGGTGAGCCCGCCCGGGAAGACCCGGTCCTGGAACGTGGCCGCGATGGCGTCGCTGATGATCACGCCACCCACCGGGACGTAGCCGGAGTTGGACCCCTTGGCGAACACCACCAGATCCGGTGCCACGTCGAAGTGGTCGAACGCGAACCAGCGGCCGGTGCGCCCGAACCCGGCCATGACCTCGTCGGCGATGTAGACGATGCCGTACTTGTCGCAGAGGGCGCGGACGCCCGCGAGGTAGCCGGGCGGCGGCACGAGGACCCCGGCCGTACCGACGACGGACTCCAGCAGCACGGCAGCGATGGTCCCGGGTCCCTCGTAGCGGATGACCTCCTCGAGGTGCGTCAGCGCCCGCTCGGTCTCCTCGGCCTCGGTCGTCGACCAGAAGGGCGTCCGGTACAGGTGGGGTCCGAAGAAGTGCACGTGCCCGGTCGCGTACTCGTTGGGCCAGCGCCTCGGGTCGCCCGTCGCCGTGATCGCCGCGCCGGTGTTGCCGTGGTAGGAGCGGTAGAAGGTCAGCACCTTCGCACGGTCGGTGTGGATCCTGGCCATGCGGATCGCGTTCTCGATGGCGTCGGCCCCACCGTTGGTGAAGAACACCTTGTCGAGCCCGGCCGGGGCCAGCTCGGTGATGCGCTTGGCCGCCTCGCCCCGAGCCTCGTTGGCGTGCTGCGGTGCGATCGTGGCCAGCTTGGCGGCCTGCTCCTGGATCGCCGCGACCACCTTCGGGTGCTGGTGCCCGATGTTGACGTTGACCAGCTGGCTGGAGAAGTCGAGGTAGCGGTTGCCGTCGTAGTCCCAGAAGTAGGAGCCCTCTGCTGCCGCGACGGGCAGCGGCTTGAGCGCGCCCTGCGCGGACCAGGAGTGGAAGACGTGCGCGCGGTCGAGCGCGAAGACCTCGGCGCCACGGGCGGGGTCGGGCGTGGGGTCGATCATGAGGGCACTCCCCTAGCTGGGCGGTCCGGCGGTACGCGGTCCGGGCGGTCGGTCCCGTTCAGCGTAGGAGTCCGGCCGGCATCCGCGCGAGGAGCACCCTGTCAGCCAGATGTCGCATGCGGCGTCACTCTGTCAGGCACCGGTCAGCCGTCCGTCAGCCTCGCCCGGAGGCGGTCACGGGCCTCCGGCCACTCGGCGGACAGGATCGAGTAGTAGACGGAGTCGCGCCAGGTGCCGTCGCGGTGCCGCACATGGTGGCGCAGCATGCCCTCGCGGACCGCGCCCAGCCGGGCGATCGCCGCCTGCGAGCGCTCGTTCTGGTGGTGGGTCTTGAGCGCGACCCGCTCGCAGCCCAGGTCGTCGAACGCGTGCCCGAGGAGCAGCAGCTTGGCCTCGGTGTTGACCGCACTGCGCCAGACCGAGCGAGACAGCCACGTCCAGCCGATCTCGATGCGCTCGTCGACCGGGTCGATGTCGAGGTAGGAGGACGAGCCGACGACGCGCCCCGACCCGGCTTCGAGCACCGCGAACGGGAACCGCAGGCCGGAGTCGCGCTCGGCGAGCGCCGCGGCCACGACAGCCCGCATCTCGGCCTCGTCGGCCGGGAAGCTCGGCAGCCAGCGCCAGACCTCCTCGTCGCCGGCCGTCGCCGCGGCCAGCCCGGTGACGTGGTCCGGCTCGAGCGGCTCGAGCCGCGGGGCAGGGCGGACGCGCGGCGCGGCAGCCCGCTGCCTTCGGAGC
>DAIPJR010000260.1:2574-2898 GCA_036770165.1 Actinomycetes bacterium
GAGCCGTACGTGCCTGCCCTGCAGCGTGACCGCCGACGGTCGCGTGGCCACCGGCTACACCAGCGGGCGGACGGTGATGGTCTCGTCGCGCCCGGGCCCCACACCGATCACCGAGAAGGGTGCCCCCGAGCGGGCCTCCAGGTAGTCGACGTAGGCCCGCGCGCCGGCCGGCAGGTCGTCGAGGTTGCGGGCCTTCGAGATGTCCTCCGTCCAGCCAGGCAGGTACTCGTACACCGGCTTGGCATGGTGGAAGCCGGTCTGCGTCATGGGCACCTCGTCGAAGCGCTCGCCGTCGATGTCGTACGCCACGCAGACCGGGATCTG
>DAIPJR010000066.1:0-8979 GCA_036770165.1 Actinomycetes bacterium
CGCGGCGCACCGGGCCGCGGCGGCGAGCCCGCGCTCGCCCAGCGACTCCACCGGGCAGCCCTCCGCGAGGCGCACCGCCAGCAGGATGCGTTCCAGCCGACGGTCCGCGTCGCCCAGCACCTCGCGCGCGTACGCCGGCGAGCACCCTTCGTCCAGCCGGCCCGCGTACGCAGCCGGATGCTTGACGTTCCACCAGCGGACGCCGCCGACATGGCTGTGTGCGCCAGGGCCGGCGCCCCACCAGTTGTCGCTGCGCCAGTACCCCAGGTTGTGCTGGCAGCGCGCCTCCGGCCCGGTGGCCCAGTTGCTGACCTCGTACCAACCGAACCCGCCGGCGGCGAGCACCTCGTCAGCCATCAGGTAGTCGTCGGCGAGCCGGTCGTCGTCGGGCATCGGCAGCTCGCCACGGCGGATCCGGCCGGCCAGCCGGGTGCCCTCCTCGACGATCAGCGCGTAGGCGGACACGTGGTCGGGGGCCAGCTGCAGCGCCGCGTCCAGCGAGGTGCGCCAGTCGGCCGGTGACTCCCCCGGCGTGCCGTAGATGAGGTCGAGGCTCACCTGCTCGAAGCCGACTGCACGCGCCCAGCGCACGGCGTCCGCGACCCGGCCAGGCGTGTGCGTCCGGTCCAGCGTCGCCAGCACGTGCGGCACCGCCGACTGCATGCCGAAGCTGACGCGGGTGAACCCGGCCGAACGCAGCGCGGCCAGCGACTGCGGAGTCACCGAGTCGGGGTTGGCCTCGGTCGTGACCTCGGCCCCAGGTTCGAGGCCGAACAGGTCGTCGACCGACCGCAGCATGCGGGCGAGGTCGGCCGCGGGCAGCAGCGTCGGCGTGCCCCCGCCGACGAACACCGTGCTCACCGGGCGAGGGGCGTCGCCGAGCACCCGGCGGGCCAGCTCCAGCTCGCGCACCACGGTCTCCGCGTACGTGGCGCGGCTCGCCCCCGGTCCCAGCTCGTCGGACGTGTACGTGTTGAAGTCGCAGTAGCCGCATCGCGTCGTGCAGAACGGGACGTGCAGGTAGACGCTGAACGCGGCGCGCGAGGCGACTGCGGCAGCGGGCAGAGCGCCGTCCGGCGGCGCCGGGTCGCCGTCAGGAAGGCTGGAAGGCACCCGACGAGTGTCGCAGCCGAGTCAGCGCGGGGTTCCGTCGTCCGGGACGAACGGCGCGCCGTGGCCGGGGACGATCAGCGTGGGCTCCAGGGCGAGGATCCGCTCGCGCGACGCCCGCAGCAGGGACCGGTCGAGCGCGAAGGGGTCTTCGGCAGGGCCCTCGGCGCTCCACCACAGATGCGTGCACGCGACCAGCCCGCTACCGGTGTCGATCACCGTCGTCACGTCCTGTGGCGTGTGCCCCGGCGTCTCGAGCAACCACACCGACGGCGACAGCCGGAAGCCCTCCGCCCGTCGCTCCTCCCAGAGGTCGTCGGTGTAGATCGCCTGGAAGTCGTGGACGCGAGCGGCCGGGAACAGGGCTGCGTTCAGCGTGTGGTCCGGGTGGTGGTGGCTGAGGACCACGTCGGTGACCGCGTCGGGGCTGATGCCGAGACGGTCGAGGGGGTCGAGGATCAGCGAGCGCTTCGCGACCATGCCCGGGTCGACGACGATGATGGCGTCGCCGTCGCGCAGCAGCACGACCGTGCTCCCCACCCGGTCGTCGGCATAGCCCTCGGCGAGGACCGTCAGCTCCGCGGCCATGCCGTCAGCGCCCGTACATGGATTCGATGGCGGCCGCGTAACGCGTCTCCACGACCTTGCGCTTGACCTTGAGCGAGGGGGTCAGCTCCCCCTCCTCGATGGACAGGTCGCGGTCGAGGATGCGGAACTGCTTGATGGACTCCCACTTGTTCAGCCGGGCGTTGAGCTGGTCGACGCACGTCTGCACGTAGGCCCTCGTCGCGTCGTCCTGGCTCAGCGCGGCGTAGTCGCCGGAGAGGCCGGCAGCCTTGCCCCACGACGCGAGCCCCTCCACGTCGAGGGTGATCAGCGCGGCCGCGAAGTTGCGGGCCGTGACGACCATCTGGCTGGCGATCGGGCAGATCGCCTTGAACTCGGCCTCGATCGCTTGCGGGGCGATGTACTTCCCGCCGGACGTCTTGAGCAGGTCCTTCTTCCGGTCGGTGATCCGGACCCGGCCCTGCGCATCCAGCTCACCGACGTCGCCCGTCGCGAACCAGCCGTCGCCTAGCAGCACCTCGGCGGTCTGCTCCGGCAGCCCGTGGTAGCCCCGCATGACCCCGCCACCACGGATCAGGATCTCCCCGTCGTCGGCGATCTTGATCTCGGTGCCCGGCAACGGAGGCCCGACCGTCCCGAAGGAGACGTGCCCGGGCAGGTTGAGGGTCGTTCCCGCGCTGGTCTCGGTCAGCCCGTAGCCCTCGAGGATGATCAGGCCGGCCGCGTCGAACCACTCCGCGATCTCGGGCGCGAGGGCTGCGCTGCCCGAGCAGAAGAACCGGATGCGGCCACCCATCCGCTCCTTGATCTTGGTGAACACCAGCCGATCGGCAACCGTGTGCTGGACCTTCAGCACCGGTCCCGGCTGCCGTCCCGCCGCCCGGTCCTTGGCGACCTTGGCTCCCACCCGGAAGGCCCAGTCGAAGATCTTGAGCTTGGGCCCGCCCTCCTGCTGGGCAGTGGAGACCACACGGCCGTAGACCTTCTCGAAGATCCGTGGCACGCCCGCCATGAACGTGGGCTTGATGACCCCGAGGTTGTCGACGATCTGGTCGATCCGCCCGTCGATGGCGGTGGCGAAGCCGATCTGCGTCTGCGCAGCGAGCAGCACCTTGCCGAACGAGTGCGAGAGCGGGAGCCAGAGGTAGTGCACGTCGTCGACGCTGAGGATGCCCACCGCGTCGACGGCCGCGCCCTCGTAGGTCCAGTTCGCGTGCGTGAGCTCGACCCCCTTGGGGCGCCCCGTCGTACCGGACGTGTAGATCAGCGTGGCGAGGTCGTCGGGGCCGACTGCGGACACCGCGTCGTCGAACGCCGACGCATGCTCTGCGGCGTAGGCGTCGCCCAGCGACTCCAGGTCGGCGAGCGACATGACCCAGTCGCCGTCGGAGGGCTCGGGCAGCCCGTCGACGACGATGACCTTGGCGACGGAGCCGAGCAGGCCGCGACCGGCCCGCAGCTTGGCGACCTGCGTCTCGTCCTCGGCAATGACGTACCTGGAGCCGGAGTCGGAGACGATGAACGCGACGTCGTCGGCCCCGGTCGAGGGGTAGACCGTGGTGACCGCGCCGCCGGCGCACATGACGGCGAGGTCGGCCAGCACCCACTCGACGCGGGTCGAGCAGGCGATCGCCACTCGGTCCTCGGCCTGGAGGCCCAGCGCGAGCAGCCCGCCGGTCATGGCGCGTACGCGGTCGGCCGTCTGAGCCCACGAGAGGCTGGCCCACCCGTTGCCGGCCGGATAGCGGAACGCCTCGCGGTGCGGCGTCGCGGCCACCCGGTCCAGGAAGAGGCGGCCGACGGAAGGCGCCGTGCTCACGCTGGTGACGCTCATGAGGTTCCTCCCTGGAGTGCTCTGCGGTGCACGTCAGGCACTCTAGAGCGCGAACCTGCTCACCGTACGCACGAGTTCTGGAGCCAGGTGCGGCTGGTCGAGCAGCAGGCGCAGCCGGTCGGGGTCTGCGTGCCTGGCCGAGAACACCTCCCCGATCGTGACGCCGTGCTCAGGACGGTGCACGACGCGGACGGCGGCCCCCGCCTCGACACGGCCCTCGACGAGCACGCGAAGGTAGGCGCCCGGTGCGCCGTGGTCGGTGAACCGCTTGACCCAGTGCTGCTCGTCCATCCACGCCTGGAAGGTCACGCAGGGGGTCCGCGGCATCGAGACCTCGACGACGACCGGCTCCGTGCCGCTGCCGTCGATCTCCCAGCGCTCGCCGATCACCGCACCGGTCACGTCCAGGCCCTCCGTCGTGAGGTTCTCCCCGAACGTGCCGTGGGCCAGCGGCCGGCCCAGCTGGCTCTCCCAGAAAGCCAGGTCCTCGACGGCGTACGCGTAGACCGCCTTGTCGAGGCCGCCGTGGTTGGCACGGTCGAGCACGGTGTCCCCGACGACGCCGAGCTCCTCGACACGGACGATGCCGTCGACGGGCCGCTTGTCGATGGCCGTCCGCCCGATGCTGCCGACGGGGTCGACGATCAGGGCGTGCACGACGCTCACGCTGAGGATCCTGGGTCCGCTGGTGGGGCTCATGGGCCCATCCTTCCCGACAGTCGCAGCGGGGTCCCGGCTATTTCGCCTTCGTCGAGACCAGGTGACCGAAGACGATCATGCGGTGCGAGGAGTTCCACGTCGGGTTGCACGTGGTCAGCGTGAGCAACGCCCGCGTCGCCGTGGCCGTCGGCTTCCCGGGTACGGGTTCGATCACCCAGACGTCGCCTGGCAGCACGATCGTCTTGTTCGGGTCGTTGTCGACCACGTACGTGTAGATGTCCGTGTCCGTCTCCACGGTGACGAGGTCTCCCGGGCGGAGCTTCTGCAGGTCGGCGAACGGCTGGCCGTGCGTGCGCCGGTGCCCGGCCACCGCGAAGTTGCCGATCGCGCCCGGGGCTGCCGTACCCGGGTAGTGGCCGACCCCCTCGGCGAGGTCGGGCAGCGTCACGCCCTCGATCACCGGCGAGCTCCAGTGCGAGCCGAGCCGCGGGATCCGCATGATCGCGAAGGGCTGGCCGGCGACAAGGGTGATCCCTCCAGGCGTCGACGACCCGTGCGGGTGGGCGTCCCACTGCTGCTGCAGCTCGTCGGTAAGGGTCTTGGCGGCCGCGTCGGCACGGACGTTGGTCCAGAAGACCAGGTAGACCACGAAGAGCAGGGAGACGACCCCGAGCGTGATCAGGATCTCGCCGAGCCCGTGGACCACCCGTCGCACGACCACCTGCGGACCTACCGGCCCTTGGCCGTGCCGGCCACCTCGACCTCGGTCGAGAGGGCGGCGATGAAGGCCTCCTGGGGCACCTCGACCCGGCCGACCATCTTCATCCGCTTCTTGCCCTCCTTCTGCTTCTCCAGCAGCTTGCGCTTGCGGGTGATGTCACCGCCGTAGCACTTCGCCAGGACGTCCTTGCGCATCGCGCGGATGTTCTCGCGGGCGATCACTCGGGAGCCGATGGCCGCCTGGATCGGCACCTCGAACTGCTGTCGTGGGATCAGCTTGCGCAGCTTGCCGGTCATCGAGACACCGTAGGCGTAGGCCTTGTCCTTGTGGACGATCGCGCTGAACGCGTCGACCGCCTCGCCCTGCAGGAGGATGTCCACCTTGACGAGATCGGCCTCCTGCTCGCCCGTGGGCTCGTAGTCGAGCGAGCCATAGCCACGCGTACGCGACTTGAGGCTGTCGAAGAAGTCGAAGATGATCTCGCCGAGCGGCAGCGTGTAGCGCAGCTCGACCCGGTCCTCCGACAGGTAGTCCATGCCGAGCAGCGTGCCCCGGCGGCCCTGGCAGAGCTCCATGATGGTGCCGATGTACTCGCTGGGCGCGAGGATCGTGGAGCGTACGACCGGCTCGTGGATCGAGGCGATCTTGCCGTCGGGGAACTCGCTCGGGTTGGTGACCGTGCGCTCTCGACCGTCCTCGAGGACGACGCGGTAGACCACGTTGGGCGCCGTCGAGATGAGGTCCAGGCCGAACTCTCGCTCCAGGCGCTCGCGCACGATCTCCAGGTGCAGCAGGCCGAGGAAGCCGACCCGGAAGCCGAACCCGAGCGCCGCGGACGTCTCGGGCTCCCAGACCAGCGCCGCGTCGTTGAGCTGCAGCCGCTCCAGGGCGTCGCGCAGGTCCGGGTAGTCGTCGCCGTCGATCGGGTACAGCCCGGAGAACACCATCGGCACCGGGTCGCGGTAGCCGCCGAGCGCCTGCGTGGCCGGGTGCAGCGCCGAGGTGACCGTGTCACCGACCCGCGACTGCCGCACATCCTTGACGCCGGTGATCAGGTAGCCCACCTCGCCGACGCCGAGCCCGGCGCTCACCACGGGTTCGGGCGAGATCACCCCCACCTCGAGCATCTCGTGCGTGGCCCTGGTCGACAGCATCAGGATCTTCTCGCGCGTGGTCAGCTCGCCGTCGATCACCCGCACGTACGTGACGACGCCGCGGTAGGTGTCGTAGACCGAGTCGAAGATCATCGCGCGGGCGGAGGCCTTCGGGTCACCGATCGGGTGCGGTACGAGTCGGACGACCTCGTCCAGCAGCTCGCCCACCCCCTCGCCGGTCTTCGCGCTGACGCGCAGGACGTCGGCCGCGTCGCAGCCGATGATGTGCGCGAGCTCGGCCGCGTACTTGTCCGGCTGCGCCGCGGGCAGGTCGATCTTGTTGAGGACCGGGATGATCTGGAGGTCGTTCTCGAGCGCGAGGTACAGGTTGGCGAGCGTCTGCGCCTCGATGCCCTGTGCGGCGTCAACGAGGAGGACAGTGCCCTCGCAGGCGGCCAGCGACCGCGACACCTCGTACGTGAAGTCGACGTGGCCAGGGGTGTCGATCAGGTTGAGGACGTACGTCAGCCCGTCGGAGGCGGTGAACGGCAGGCGTACCGCCTGGCTCTTGATCGTGATGCCGCGCTCGCGCTCGATGTCCATGCGGTCGAGGTACTGGGCCCGCATCTGCCGCCCGTCGACCACCCCGGTCAGCTGCAGCATGCGGTCGGCCAGCGTCGACTTGCCGTGGTCGATGTGGGCGATGATGCAGAAGTTCCGGATCATCTCCGGTGGCGTCGAACCCGGCTGGGGTGCTGCACCTGGACGGATCGGCGGCACGCTCTCGGACCTCGGGCTTCTCGGGACGCGTACGACGGACGTGCGGACGCCTCCATGCTCCCACGGCCTAGCATCGCGGAGTGCTCAGCAAAGTCGTGCGGCTGCTGCGCGGGTCGTCGCGCCGGCACCCGTCCGCACCTGCCCCGGTCCCGTTCCCCGCGGCGCCGCACGCTCCGACTCCGCACGCTCCGACTCCGCACCCTCCGGCAGCCCGCGACCCCGGGCGGGCGCGCGACTACGACGGGCCGGTCTCCCTGGCGTACGCCCCACGACGGGACGGCGAGCCGGACCCCGGCGAGGTGGTGTGGACGTGGGTGCCCTACGAGGAGGACGCGAGCCAGGGCAAGGACCGCCCGGTCGTCGTCGTCGGCCGACCTTCGCGGGGCCGTACCGACGACCTCGTGGTCCTCATGCTGACCAGCAAGGACCACGCAGGCGACGACCGGTGGCTGGTCCTCGGCCCGGGAGCCTGGGACCCCGAGGGCCGGGTCAGCAGCGTCCGCCTCGACCGGGTGCTCGCCGTGTCCCCCGATGCGGTACGCCGGGAGGGTGCCGCGCTGGAACGGGAGCGGTTCGACCGGGTCGCGGCCGCGCTGCTCGCTCAGGTCAGACCGAGCGATGGCCCAGGCCCCCGCTCGGTCTGCCCCTGTCGGCTGGTTTGAGGGCGGCCCGGCGCGGCTGGTACCTTGGCGGTTCGCGTGCGCGTGTGATTTCGCGCGCGTTCACGCATCCCGACACTCACCGAGGCTGACTTTCGTGGCGAACATCAAGTCCCAGATCAAGCGCAACAAGACGAACGAGAAGGCTCGGCTGCGCAACAAGGCGGTCAAGTCCTCGCTCAAGACGGCGGTGAAGAAGTTCCGCACGGCTGCAGCCGCCGGCGACACCGCTACGGCAACGACGCTGCTCAAGGATGCCTCGCGCAGCCTGGACAAGGCCGCGAGCAAGGGTGTCATCCACAAGAACCAGGCGGCCAACCGTAAGTCGGCGCTCGCCAAGCAGCTGAGCGACCTCAGCGCCTGAGCGACCTCAGGACCTGAGCAGCCGGCTGCGCGCCTAGCCGGCGCCTCGCGCGGCGCAGATCAGGACGACCGCTTTCTCCAGCGCGTAGCCGGGGTCGGCGGCACCGCCGGCCCCCTTGACCGCTCCGTCCGCCTGCGCCACCGCGGCGATCGCGTCGGCGAGCGCGTCGGCGTTCCAGCCGCGCATCTGACGACGGACGACATCGACCTTCCACGGGGGCATCCCCAGGTCGCGGGCGAGGTCTGCCGGTCGGGCTCCACGCGGCGCCGACGCCACCCGCCCGATCGACCGGAGCCCCGCGGCCAGCGCGCTGGTGACCAGCACCGGCGCGACCCCGCAGCCGAGGGCGAACCGCAGCTGCTTGAGCGCCTCGCTCGTCCGCCCCTCCATCGCGAGGGCGGCGACCTGGAAGCTCGTGACCTCGGCGCGGCCCTCGTAGTAGCGCGTCACCACCTCGGGCGTGATCGGACCGTCGGTGTCGGCGACGAGCTGGGCGCAGGCTGCCGAGAGCTCGCGCAGGTCGCTGCCGACCGCGTCGACCAGCGCCCGCGCCGCGTCGTCGTCGAGCGCCCGCCCGGCCGACCGCGACTCAGAACGCACGAAGTCGACCCGGTCGGAGATCCGGGTCACCTTGGGACAGCTGATCTCCGGCACCATGGTCGAGCGGCAGGCCTCCAGGACCGCCTTGGCCCGGTTGGCCTGGCCGGAGTGGACGAGGACGAGGCGGACGTGCTCGGCCGGCTCCCGAACGTAGGCCGCGAGCGCTGTGGCCGCGTCGGCGGCGAGCTCGTGGGCATTGTCGATGACCAGCACCGTCGTCTCGCCGAACAGCGAAGGGCTGGTCAGCTCGCGCAGGCGAGCCGCCTCGACCTCGGCGGCCGTCAGGCGGCGCACGTCGGTCTCGGGGTCTGCCGCCCGGGCCAGCCCGATGACCTGCCCGACGGCCCGCTCGACCAGCAGCTCCTCCGGCCCGGTGACGAGGGTGACCGGCGGCGGTGTCGGGATGTCGGGCACCGCCCGAGCATCCCACGCCGCCCAGACACCGCCCGCCCTCCCTGCCTCTCGCTGTGTGTGGAGGCGAGGGCTGGCAGGATCGGGACGTGGCGACGGACGGTACCGCCCTCAACCGGGCGGCGTACGAGCAGATCGCTGGGCTGTACGCCGACCGGCAGCGGGCAGCGATGCGCGCC
>DAIPJR010000067.1:0-8945 GCA_036770165.1 Actinomycetes bacterium
GCTCGACAGCCAGACCAAGGTGCCGCTCCGGGTCCAGGTCTACGGGCAGAACCGCACCACCCCCGCGTTCGAGACCACGTTCACCGACATCACGTTCGCCACTCCCCCTGCGAGCGTGTTCCACTTCGTCCCGCCCACGGGCGCCCAGGTCGTCCAGGACTCGTCGGCCCTCTCCCTGATGTCAGGGCGGAGGTTCGCCGAGCCGGGCGGGGTCGCCCGCGACCTGGTCAAGGTCCAGCCGACCGGCAGCACCCACGTCATCGGGTCCGGCTGGACCGCGGTCGTCGTCACCGACAGCTCGGCTGTGACCGGATTGACCGGGCTGACCGGATTGACGGGACCAACCGGCCAGGGTGGGTCCAGCCGGTTCGAGTCGAACGCCGGGCAGCTCGCGTCCATCCTCACCAAGTCGGCCACCAAGGTCCCGCAAGGGCTGCTGCTGCAGACCGCCCTCGTCTCGATCCTGCTGGGCAACGACGGGCACATGTACGTCGGGGCGGTGAACGGAGCGGCGCTGCAGGCAGTCGCCTCCTCCGGGCGCGCGCAGTGAGCCGCTCAGGAGCACTTCAGAGAGCAGCTCAGTGAGTACTGCGGGGCTGACGACCCAGGGACTCACCCGCCGGTTCGGCCACCAGACTGCGGTCGACGACGTGAGCCTGCACGTCCCGCGCGGTGCCGTGTACGGGTTCCTGGGGCCGAACGGATCGGGCAAGACGACGACCATCCGCATGCTGCTCGGCCTCGTCTCGCCCAACGCGGGGAGCATCGAGGTGCTCGGCCAGCCGATGCCGGCCGGGGCCGGGCGGGTGCTGCCCGAGGTCGGCGCGCTCATCGAGGGGCCGGCCTTCCACCCGTACCTGTCCGGGCTGGAGAACCTGCGCCGGGTCGACGCCTGCGATCGCACCGCAGACCCGCGGACCAGCCGTGCTCGGATCGACGAGGCGCTGCACCGGGTGGGGCTCACCGCCGCGGGCCGCAAGAAGTACCGGCAGTACTCGCTCGGAATGAAGCAGCGCCTCGGCCTCGCCGCGGCCCTCCTGCAGCCGCGCCAGCTGCTGATCCTCGACGAGCCCACGAACGGGCTCGACCCGCAGGGCACCCGCGAGGTGCGCGGCCTCGTACGGTCGCTGGCTGCGGACGGGACGACGGTGCTCGTGTCGAGCCACCTGCTGTCCGAGATCGAGCAGGTGGCCACGCACGTGGGGATCATGAGCGCTGGCCGATTGCTGGCCCAGGGCACCCTGCAGGAGGTCCTCGCCGGCACCGCCCCGGTGCTCCGCGTCGAGACGCCGGAGACCGAGATCGCGGCCGGCGTCCTGTCCAGGCTCGGCCTCGCCGACATCTCGGTCGACCAGATCAAGCTCACCGTGAGCGCCCAGCTGGGTACCCGCGCGCCCGACGAGGTGAACCGCGAGCTCGTCGGCGCGGGTGTGCCGGTACGCGGGCTCGCCGTGCTCCGGCCCGGGCTCGAAGACCTGTTCGTCACGCTGACGGGGGAGGGTTTCGATGTCGTCGAGTGACCCGTTGCTCGCGGAGACCACCACGCTCGCCGGGCCGCCACCAGGACCGTCCTCCGACGAGGCCCTCACCACGCGGCGCAGCAACCGGCCCGGCTCGTTCCGGCGCCTGCTCGGCAGCGAGCTGCGGTTGGTCTTCCGGCGGCGCCGCAACCTCGCGCTGCTCATCGTGCTGGCCGGCCCGCCGCTGCTGATCGGGCTCGCGGTCCACGCCTCGGCGCCACGGGACGGCGGCGGCCCGGCGTTCCTCGGTCAGATCACCGGCAACGGCCTGTTCCTGGTCTACACGGCGCTGACCGTGTGCCTGCCGCTCTTCCTGCCCCTGGCGGTCGGAGTCGTCGCGGGGGACAGCATCGCCGGCGAGGCGGGCAGCGGGACGCTCCGCTACCTGCTCACCATCCCGGTCGGGCGGGCCCGGCTGCTGCTGGCCAAGGCGCTCAGCGTCATGATCTTCGCGGCCGCGTCGGTGTGCGTCGTGGCCGTCTCGGGCCTGGTCACAGGTGCCGTGCTCTTCGGCCTGCACGACCTGACCCTGCTCAGCGGGGACACCGTGTCGCTCGCCAACGGGATGCTGCGGACGGTCGGCGTCGCCGCCTACGTGATCGTCGCGCTGACCGGCATCGTCGCCCTCGGCATGTTCATCACGACGCTGACGGAGGTTCCCATCGCCGCCATGGCGGCCACGATCGCGATCACGATCATCGCGGAGGTGCTCGATGCGGTGCCCCAGCTCGGGTCGTTCCGCTCGATCCTGTTCACCCACAACTGGCTCGGGTACGGCGACCTGCTGCGGCCCGGCGTGAGCATCAGCACCCTGGTCGGCAACTCGATGCTGCAGGTGGCGTACGTCGCGATCTTCGGCGCCCTGGCCTGGGCCCGCTTCACGACGAAGGACGTCACCAGCTGAACGCGTGCGGGGCGCTGCCCGAAGGACGGCTCAGGCGCCGCCGGCTGTCACGATCGCATCGGTGACGAACCCGGCGACCAGGCCGAGCAGCAGGCCGTAGCAGAGCAGGGTGCGGTAGCCGGACCGGGTGGCGACCCCGATCAGCTGGATGATCACGTAGATGATCGAGCCGGCCGCCAACGTCAGGAAGACGACGCTGAGGGCCTCGGAGGTGAACCCGTGCCCGATCCAGGTGCCGACGAACGTGGGCCCACCCCCGATCAGCGCCATCGTCAGCAGGAAGCCCCAGCTCGGCAGGTTGCGCTGACCGGACTCGTCAAGATCGGCCGCCAGCGGCGCGACGATGCCGAACCCCTCGGTGGCGTTGTGCAACGCGAAGCCGACGACCAGCAGGACGGCGAGCGCGATCTCCCCGGACGCCGCTGACTGGCCGATGGCCAGCCCTTCGGCGAAGTTGTGCAGGCCGATGCCCACGGCGATCAGCAGGGAGAGCCGGCGAGCGGCCGACCACGCAGCGATCCCGCTGGCGCCGCGCGCGGTGTCGTTGACCGCCATCGCGCCAGGGCCTGCGCTCGTGACCGGCTCTCCCGCCGCCTGGGGTCGGCGCATACGGCGGGACATCCACGACTCGTACCCGACCAGCGACAGCAGGCCCACCGAGAGGCCGCCGAGGAACAGCGCGCCGTAACCGAATGCGGGGCCGAGCGAGCCGGTACCGCCGTGAAAGGCCGCAAGCGCGGTGTCGATCGGTTCCCACGCGTGCGAGAGGACGTCCCAGACGAGGAACAGCAGGATGCCGACGGCGACTGCGTTGAGGAGCGCGCGCAGCCGCGGTGCCGGCCGCCGCATGCGTCCGAGGGGCAGCCCGAGCACGATGGTTCCGCCGGCGATGAGCCCCAGGAGGAGCGTCTTGCCCAGCGACATGTTCGGTCCGCCTCACGTGGTAGGAGAGGTAAGCCTTACCTAACTAACCCTGGGGCGTCAACCGCTGGACCGCGGTGTCCCCCCGCTTGCCTGCTGCTAACCGGGCCGTCCGTAGGCTGCGCCTGTCGGTGACGTGCGCCCTCCGACGGCAGCGCCTGGTCGAACAGCAACAGTCAACAAGACGCCCGAGGGCGCAGCACAAGGGGACCCCGACAATGCAGAACATCACCTACTTCCAGGCCATCGTCATCGGGCTCCTGCAGGGCGTGACGGAGCTGTTCCCCGTCTCCAGCCTCGGTCACTCGGTACTCGTACCGGCCTGGATCGGCGGCGACTGGCAGCGGCTGGTGCAGCAGGAGTCGTCGCAGGAGTCGCCGTACCTCGCGTTCATCGTCGGCCTGCACACGGCGACGGCGCTGGCCCTGCTCACCCTGTTCTTCCGCGACTGGGTCGCGATCATCAAGGCGTTCTTCGGCTCGATCCGGCGGCGTCGGATCGAGAGCGTCCACGAGCGGCTGGCCTGGCTGCTCGTCGTCGCGACGATCCCGGCCGGCATCCTCGGGCTGGCCCTCGAGCACGCGCTGCGGACGCTCTTCGCCAAGCCCCTCGCGGCCGCGATCTTCTTGACGATCAACGGCCTGCTGCTGATCGCGGGCGAGCGGCTGCGCCGCCGGTCGACCACGGGAGACGCCACCGGACCGGCAGCGTCGACCGCCGTGCGCGAGGCCGTGGAGAGCACCGGTGATACCGACGAGCAGGCGCTGGACGCAGCCATCGGGGCCCACGTGAGCGTGCGCGACGCAGGAGTGATCGGCGTCCTCCAGACCGCAGCGCTGTTCGCCGGCATCAGCCGCTCGGGCATCACGATGGTCGGGGGGCTCCTCCGCGGCCTCACGCACGAGGAGGCCGTCCGCTTCTCGTTCCTCCTGGCGACGCCGATCATCTTCGCCGCCGGCGTCTACAAGGTCCCCGACCTGTTCGGGCCGCTGGGCGACGGGATCCGCGGCCAGGTCCTCGCCGGCAGCGCGGTGGCCTTCGTGGCCGCCTTCGCCTCAGCCGCCTTCCTGGTCCGCTGGTTCAAGACGCGGACGCTGACGCCGTTCGCGATCTACTGCCTGGTCGCCGGGGTGGCATCGATCGTCCGCTTCGCTTAGGACCTGGGACTCCCTGGGAGCTAGGACTCCCAGACGACGTCGCCGGCCGACTTGTCGTCGCGCAGGCCACGCCAGGTGGGATGACGGAGCCGCCGGTCCTTCGTCCACTCCGCGAACGCGACCTCGCCGACGAGCCGCGGCTCGACCCACACCGCGTCCCGTGCGTCCGCTGCCGGGAGCGGCCGGGCAAACGGTGACGTCGCGAGGACGGACGGCGCGAGGCGGCGATGGACGTCAGCCAGCATCGCCTCGGTGAACCCGGTGCCGACGTGGCCCACGTAGTCGAGGCCGTCGGCCCCTGGCACCCCGACCAGCAGGGACCCGATGCCTCCGTCCCGGTGACCTCGACCCGGCCGCCAACCTCCGACCACGACCTCTTGCGTACGGATGTTCTTCACCTTGATCCAGTCAGCGCTGCGCCGGCCAGGGCGGTACGTCGAGCGGCGCAGCTTGGCCACGACGCCCTCCAGCTGTTGCGCCCGGCTCGCCGCCAGGGCTGCCGGACCGTCTCCGACGAAGGCGGGTGGCACGACCACGTGCGGGCTCGAGATGCCCAGCCCCTCCAACAGGTTCCGGCGGACGTCGTACGGCTCGGCGAGCAGCGACCGCCCACCGATGCGGAGCAGGTCGAAGGCGAGGTAGTAGACGGGGACCTCGTCGACGAGGGACCTGACCTGGGCCGGGTTCGTGACGTGCATGCGCCGCTGCAGCGCGCCGAAGTCGGGACGGCCGGCCGGGTCGAAGGCAACGAGCTCGCCGTCGACCACCGCGTCGCGACCGTCCAGCAGCGGCACCAGCTCGAGCACCTCGGGGTAGGTCGTCGACACCTCTCGATCGTTCCGGGTGAGCAGGCGGACCTTTCCGGCGGCGACGTAGACGACCGCGCGGACGCCGTCCCACTTCATCTCGTAGGCCCACGCGCCGCTGACGTCAGCTGGCAGCGCACCGGACGTGGCGAGCATCGGGCGGACCAGGCCGGTCCCGGTCTCCTCGTTCACCGTCGCCCCCTACTTGCTCAGCCCGGCCAGCAGGTTGATGGTCACGGCGAGGATGACGGCGCCGAACAGGTACGACAGCAGCGCGTGGCGCAGGACGAGCGAGCGCATCCGCGTGTCGCTGACGTTGGTGTCGGCGACCTGGAACGTCATGCCGACGGTGAACGCGAGGTAGCCGAAGTCGCGGTAGGCCGGCTCCGCCTTCTGGTTGAAGGAGATCCCTCCGGGGGATCCGGCGAAGTACTCGCGGGCGTACTTCAGCATGAAGACGGTGTGCACGACGAGCCAGGCGCAGATCACCGAAGCGACCCCGAGCCACAACCGGCCGGTGCCGCCCGATCCCGTGCGGCCGGCTCGGAAGATCACCAGCGCCACCGCCAGCATGGCCGCGACCGCCGTGATCAGCAGCACGATGTCGGCGACGGCGCCGGACGGGTCCTCCCGCTGCGAGAGGCGTGCCGTGTCCGCCGACGGCAGCGGCCACACAGCCGACCAGGTCCAGACCAGGAAGACGGCCGACGCGACGACCCAGGCGACGAGCGGGCACAGGGTCCAGCCAAGGCCAGCACCAGCCGGCACACCGACGAAGGCACCGGCAAGGGCGGCCACGATGAGCCGCGCACCAGAGCTTGACCGCTGCCGGCGGTTGAACCCGGGGAGCTCCTCGCCGGTCGAGCCGGCTGCTGTCGCGTCGCTCACCCGCGCCACACTAGAAGGTGTGCGCTCGGCGAGCGACCCACCGGCGCCCGTCGGGGTCGTACAGCAGCCGGTACATCGGGGTCGCCCAGGCTCGAGTGAGTCGTGAGAGCGCCGGCTGTGTGTACGGCCTCAGCCGTCCGGGCGGCCGAGGGCCGCTCCGTCCAAGGCGGTGCCACTCATCCAGCGCCGAGGCCGAGGCGCGAAACGCTTCGAACGTCCCTACCGGATCGGAGAGGTGGCCGGGGTCGCCGGCGCCGGGCGCGATCCCCAGGTGCTCGCGAGCGAGCTCCAGCCGCAGGGCCCGCGCCCACGAGCCGTCCTCCACGCCCCCACCCACGACGGCGCAGCTGAGCTCGCTGTCGTGCGTCCACGACCGCCGGTTGGCGTTGTCCGAGCCGACACAGGCCCAGGTGTCGTCGATGACACAGACCTTGGCATGTACGTACACCGGGGTCCCGTGCACGTTCTCCGGGCTGTAGACGGCGAACCGCGAGCCCCCGACAGCACGGAGCCGCTCGAGTGCCGGCTCGCGGCCGACCAGGTTGGGCGGCAGCGAGGTGCGCCCGTCCTGGTCCGGGAAGCGCGGGATGACCACGATCATCCGCAGGTCGGGCTGCTGGGCGAGCGCCTCGGCGAAGACGTCCGCGACGTCGCCCGACCACAGGTACTGGTCCTCGAGGTAGATCAGGCGCCGCGCGCGGGCCACCGCCTTCCGGTAGCCGTGCGCCACGCTCAGCTCGCCGCGAGGTGCGAACGGGTATCCGGTCGCGCGGCGCGGATAGGTACGCAGCAGCTGGACTGCCTGCTCTCCGCATGGCGACGGGTCCGGCAGCTGCGGCGGCAGCGGGCTCCCCTTGCGGTCCTGCCCGAGGAACCGTTCGCCCAGCAGATGGATCGGGTTGCGGCTCAGCGGCGCCGGGTCCTCCCATCGCTCGCGAAAGACCGCTTCGGCGTCGCCGACCGCGGGGCCACGTACCGCCAGCTGGACGTCGTGCCACGGCGGACATGATCCGTACACCTTCGCCATCGGTTGTGGTTGCGGGTCGCCACGGTGCGCGGAGTCGTCCCTCCGGCTGTGGCAGAGGTCGATCCCCCCGACGAAGGCGACGTCCCGCTCAGGGCGACCGGGGTGGCGGAGCACGACGAGCTTCTGGTGGTGCGAGCCCAGCGGGCGTACCCGCATGTTCGAGCAGGCACTGGCCGCCGCCCGCTTCGACCTCGTCGCCTAAGTGCCGGTTCTCGCCGGCGCTGAACTGGAAGCGGTCGAGATGGGATCGCCAGACGAGGCCGCGCACGTCCACGCCCCGACGAGCCGCCGCTGCGAGCATCGGACCGACCTCAGAACCCGGGCCATCCAGCCGTTCGTCTGGGTCTCCGCGCCAGTCGGTGAACATCAGCCGGTCACCCGCGCACATCCCGTCGACGGCGGCACGGAGCTCGCGGAAGTAGACAGCGCCGTGGACCAGCACCTGCACGGCGTTGCCGTCAGACCAAGCCAGCCCGTCGTCATGGCGACTATCCAGGACCGTGTTCGGGTTCCGGCGCTGACCGGCGTCGAGGAACCAGTCCGCGACCGTCGAGCTGATCGACAGCTCCGCGGCATCGGAGGGCTTCGGCTGAACCAGCACAGACATGAGTTACCCAGCCTTGCCCAGTCCCACACATGGCTCGTCAGCTGGCTGGGCGGGGCCCGGCTGGCCGCCCGAAGCCTGGCGCCGGATGTGAGCGGCGACCGTCAGGAAGTCATGATCTGCACGTAGTCGATCTGCCCGGTGAAGTAGTCGCAGAACGTCTTGACCTGGTCGCACTTGGACTTGCCGCCGAACGCGAGCGGCCAGGTGTTGGAGATGTTCCCGGTGGCGTGGGCGATCTTCCCGACCACGACGCCGTCGACGGTGACCGAGACCTGCGTCGCCGTACGGGTGCACGTCACGACGTGCCACGCGCCGTTGTTGATCGTGTTGGACGACCAGACCGAGGCGCTGCCCGTGGGGCTGACGAACGAGCAGAGGATCTTGCCGCCGCCACCGTCGAGCTGGACCTTGAAGAAGCCCCCGGGCGTGCCCGTCTGGCCCTTCTGCATGGGATTGCCCAGGGCGAGGGTGAACTTCAGCCGGAACGTGATCGCGTAGTCGCGCGTGCCCGGGTTCAGCTGGCTGTTGTTGACGAGGTCGAGATGCTGCGCGTCGACGATGCCGCCGTCGCCGCCGGGCACGTACGGGAAGTTCTCGTACGAGCCGTTCGAGACGACGTGGGCGCCGATCGTGCCGTTGATGCCGTGCCCGCTCGAGTCCTGGAGGACGGTGGACTTGGCGGCCTCGTTCATGTTCCACAGGGCCAGCGTCTTCGTCGCCGCAGCACCGGCCGGCAACGCTGTGGCCAGTGTGGCTGTCGTGAAGATCATGCCTGCTACGGCGGCTGTCAACTTGCGCACGATGCTTCCTTCCCCGCGGCTCTTGGGACGGCGGCACCGGTCGATCAGCCCCCTGCGCCCCTGTGAGCCGGGACAGTACGCCCGATACTCCGCACGCCACAGCCGACGATCGGACGATTCACGGATACCGACCCACCCGGTCACAGCCAGTGACAACCCGAGCGAGCCCCAGCGACCTTCCCCTGACAGGACCGCTGTGGCTCGCCCGGGGTGGCCGTGGACCAGCCCGCACCGAGGGTGCGATGCAGCCGGTTGGGGGGGAGGCCCGGCATACAGCGCAGCCTCGTCACAGGGTCCAGATGACGGCGCGTTCAG
>DAIPJR010000261.1:0-2866 GCA_036770165.1 Actinomycetes bacterium
GCGCCGGAGGCGGGCCAGCTCGCGACCCCGGTGCACCTGCTCGGTGACGTTGGCCAGGTGGAAGTAGGTCGCGAACGCCCGCACCAGGCGACCGGCCGTCGGGACGTCGACGTCGCCGAGCAGCCGGCCGGCGGCGACCGGGTCGTCCCGGCTGAGAGCGCGCACCGACTCCACGAGAGCGAGCAGCTCGGGGCCCTCTTGCCGGGAGAGGGTGTCTCCGAGCAGCCGGCCGAGGTGCCGGATGTCCGCGCGAAGGGCCGCGTCGTCGAACGTCGGCTCTGGGGAGGTCGCAGAGGTCAGCACTGGGTCGCTTCCGATCGGGGGAGCGGACACCGTTGTCCAGACCCGACCAGGATATGCCCCGTTCCCCTGACGCTTCGTTTGATCTAGGCCGCACAATCGTCAGCGTTGTCGGAGGTTAGGGTCGGGCGGTGATCCTTGTCTGGCTCCCGTACGAGGAAGCGGTCGCGCGGATGGGCGGCCTGCCGGACGGCCTGCGCGCGGAAGTCTGGGACGGCAGCGGCCCGTGGCCCGACTCGGTGGGCGATGTGCAGCTGTACGTCCTGCCGTACATGGTCGGTGACCGCGCTTTCGCGCCCTTGCCGCACATGGCCAGGCTGCGCGTCCTCCAGACGCTGACCGCCGGCTACGACAACGTCCTCCCGCTGCTGCCCGACGGGGTGACGCTGTGCAACGCGGGCGGTGTCCACGACGCGTCGACCGCCGAGCTCGCCGTCGGGCTGGTCCTCGCGTCGCTGCGCGGCTTCCCCGGATTCGTCCGCGCCGCCGACGAGGGGCGCTGGGCCGCGGCACCGCGCCCGGCCCTCGCCGACCGTACGGTCCTGATCGTCGGGTACGGCTCGGTGGGCGCCGCGGTGGAGCGGCGGCTGGCCGGGTTCGAGGTCACCGTGCTCCGGGTGGCGCGTACCGCCCGGGAGGCAGTCGCGGGCCAGGTCGACGGTCTGGACCGGCTCCCCGCCCTGCTCTCTGAAGCGGACGTCGTCGTGCTGTGCCTGCCGCTCACCCCTGCGACGACTGGGCTCGTCGGCGCCGACTTCCTGGCCCGGATGCGGGACGGCGCCCTGCTCGTCAACGTGGCGCGTGGCGCCGTCGTCGACACGGACGCGCTCGTCGCCGAGCTGGCGACCGGCCGCATCACCGCGGCCCTCGACGTGACGGACCCGGAGCCGCTGCCGCCCGGCCACCCGCTCTGGTCGGCTCCCGGGGTGCTCATCAGCCCGCACGTCGGCGGCAACACCTCCGCGTTCCTGCCTCGGGCCTACCGGCTGCTCGCCGACCAGCTCGGGCTGTTCGCGACAGGCCAGCCGTTGCAGCACGTCGTACGACCGTAGGCTTGCCGCATGAGCAACAACCCGATGAAGCCGCGAAGCACCGACGTCACCGAGGGCTACGAGCGGGCGCCGGCCCGGGCGATGCTCCGTGCCGTCGGGATGACCGACGACGACTGGGAGAAGCCGCAGATCGGTGTCGCGTCGTCGTGGAACGAGATCACCCCGTGCAACCTGTCCCTGGCCCGGCTGGCGAAGTCGGCCAAGGTGGGCGTGCGCTCGGCGGGCGGCTTCCCGCTGGAGTTCGGGACCATCTCGGTCTCGGACGGCATCTCGATGGGCCACGAGGGCATGCGCGCCTCGCTGGTGAGCCGGGAGGTCATCGCCGACTCCGTCGAGTGCGTGATGCACGCGGAGCGGCTGGATGGCTCGGTCCTCCTCGCCGGCTGCGACAAGTCGTTGCCCGGCATGCTCATGGCGGCCGCGCGGCTCGACCTCGCGTCGGTGTTCGTCTACGCCGGCTCGATCCTCCCGGGCCGGCTGGGCGACCGCGACCTGACGGTCCAGGACATGTTCGAGGGCGTCGGGGCGTGCGCGATCGGCAAGATCAGCCGCGCCGAGCTCGACGAGCTCGAGCGGCACGCGTGCCCGGGCGAAGGGGCCTGCGGCGGCATGTTCACCGCCAACACGATGGCGTCCGTGGCCGAGGCCATCGGCATGTCGCTGCCGGGCTCGGCCTCTGCGCCGGCGCCGGACGCGCGGCGCGACGTCGACGCGGTTCGTGCGGGCGAGGCGGTCATCGAGCTGATCCGGCGCGGCATCACGGCCCGGCAGATCATGACCAAGGAGGCGTTCGAGAACGCCATCGCCGTCGTGATGGCGCTCGGCGGCTCGACCAACGCCGTGCTGCACCTGATGGCCATCGCCCACGAGGCGCGGGTCGACCTGACGCTCGACGACTTCAACCGGATCGGCGACCGAACCCCGCACCTGGCCGACGTGAAGCCGTTCGGCCGCTACGTGATGAACGACATCGACAAGATCGGTGGCGTGCCCGTGGTCATGAAGGCGCTGCTCGACGCGGGCCTGCTGCACGGTGACGTCATGACCGTGACCGGCCGCACGATGGCCGAGAACCTCGCGGACATCGCGCCACCGGACCCCGACGGCAAGATCATCCACGCGACCGCCACCCCGATCCACCGTACGGGTGGGTTGCTGATCCTCAAGGGATCGCTGGCGCCCGAGGGTGCCGTGATCAAGTCGGCGAGCGTCGACGAGCCGGTCTTCGAGGGCGTGGCCAAGGTGTTCGACGACGAGGTCGACGCGATGGCCGCCGTCACGGAGGGCCGGATCGTCGCCGGCGACGCAGTCGTCATCAGGTACGAGGGGCCCCAGGGCGGGCCCGGAA
The DNA here is from genome assembly GCA_036770165.1 of Actinomycetes bacterium. Lineage (GTDB taxonomy): Bacteria > Actinomycetota > Actinomycetes > Prado026 > Prado026 > JANYIP01. Next base: position 2,701 of record DAIPJR010000261.1, read on the forward strand.
TGCGGGAGATGCTCGCCGTGACGGCCGCCATCAAGGGCGCCGGCCTGGGCAAGGACGTCCTGCTCTTGACCGACGGGCGGTTCTCCGGAGCCACGGCCGGCTTCTGCATCGGCCATGTGGCCCCCGAGGCGCCGCACGGCGGGCCGATCGCCTTCGTCGCCGACGG
>DAIPJR010000262.1:0-2857 GCA_036770165.1 Actinomycetes bacterium
CGCGCCTTCAAGGAGGTCGCCGCATGGTTGGCCGAGCGGCTGGCCAGCGAAGGCCGGCGGTTCCCGCGAGCGGTGGCGCTCGAGCCGCAGCTGGCCGCGCTGCTGCCCGAGCTGGTCTGGCAGATCGGCCCGAACGAGCTCGCGATCTTCGCGGCCCACGCCTTGTCGACCAAGCATCTGCCGGTGACGGTCGACACCTCCCACCTGTACGCGACGACGGTCACTGTGCGCGAGCAGGCCGCCATCCTGGTGCACCGGTTGCGCCGAGGTCGATCCGCCTCGTTCCGCTCGCTCGTCGCTGATGCCGGGAGCACCCTGGTTGTCGTGGCGCGTTTCCTCGCGGTCCTCGAGCTGTTCCGGGAAGGCGCGGTCTCCTTCGAACAGGTGACGCCGCTGGGCGACCTGACCGTTCGTTGGACCGGCGCCGCCGACGGCGACGTGGACGTGCAGGATGATTACGACGCCACCGCCCAGGCTGGTCCAGCGCCGGAGAAGGTGGAGACGGAGAAGGAATGACTGAGTCGAACGAGCGTGACACCGCCGAGGTGGGAGCTGAGTTGGTTGACGCTACGCGCGTCGACGAGCTGAGCTTCGATGTCTCGGAGCTGCCCGGTGGGGCCGTGGCCGCTCTCGAGGCCGTGCTGATGGTCGCCGACGAGCCGATCGCGGCCGTCCAGCTGGCGACGGCCCTCGCGTTGCCGACCCGGACCGTCGACCAGCTCCTCGAGGATCTCGCCGCGGAGTACCGCGGCGAAGGGCCCGGCCGGGCGCGCGGTTTCGAGCTGCGCCGGGTGGGGGAGGGCTGGCGGATCTACTCGGCGCCGGCCTTCGCCGACGTGCTCGGGCGGTTCGTGCTCGAGGGGCAGACCGCGCGCCTGACCCAGGCGGCGCTCGAGACCCTGGCGGTGGTCGCGTACCGTCAGCCGGTCAGCCGCGGTCAGGTCTCGGCGGTTCGTGGCGTCAATGTCGAGACCGTCATGCGCACCCTCACCACCCGCGGCCTCGTCGCGGAGGCCGGCGTCGACGAGGCGAGCGGAGCCGTGCTGTACGGCACCACCAGCTACTTCCTCGAACGGATGGGGCTGGGCAGCGTCGACGAGCTGCCGCCGCTCGCGCCGTACCTGCCCGATCTGGACACGTTCGAGGGCATCGATTCCGTCGCCGGGCCAGGGGAGATGTCATGAACAGGTCAACCAGAGGTGTCCCGCAACGCGACGTGCATGTCCCGGACGGCACCCGGCTCCAGAAGGTGCTCGCCGCCGCGGGGGTCGGTTCGCGCCGCGCTTGCGAGGACGTCATCGCGGCCGGACGGGTGACGGTGGACGGCGTCGTCGTCCGTGAGCAGGGGGTGCGGATCGATCCGACCCAGTCGGTCGTGCACGTGGACGGGCTGCGGCTGCAGCTCGACACCACCATCGTCACCATCGCGCTCAACAAGCCGCTCGGCATCGTCTCCACGATGCACGACCCGGACGGGCGTCCATCGCTCGCCGAGTTCGTCGCGGACCGTCCCGAGCGACTCTTCCACGTCGGGCGCCTCGATGCGGACAGCGAGGGGCTGCTGCTCCTGACGAACGACGGCGAGCTCGCCAACCGCCTCGCGCACCCCTCGCACGGGGTGCTCAAGACGTACCTGGCGACCCTCGAGGGCCGGGTGCCGGCGAGCCTGGGCAAGCGGCTGCGCGAGGGCATCGAGCTCGACGACGGCGGGATCCAGGTGGACGCGTACCGCCTGGTCGACGCGACGCCGCAAGAGAGCATGGTCGAGATCGTCGTGCACGAAGGGCGCAACCGGATCGTGCGCCGGATCTTCGAAGAGGTCGGCTTCCCGGTGACCCGGTTGCTGCGGACCCAGATCGGCCCGATCCGGCTCGGTGACCTCAAGGTGGGGCGTACCCGCGTGCTGTCCCGCACCGAGGTGGGCTCGTTGATGGCCGCGGTCGGGTTGTAGCCGGCGAGGCGCCTGGACCGATCTTGCGGGACATCCGGCGGAGCGGGCGCGCCGCCCGGTACAGTCGAGCCGCGTCCGAGGTCGGGACGGCACTGCGGAGCGGCTGAGGCCGCGCCACGAGTCGAGCACTGTGAGGAAGTCATGACGGTCCGGGCCATCCGCGGGGCTACCCAGCTGGAGATCGACGAGCGCGAGCACCTGCACGAACGCACTGCCGAGCTCGTTGCCGAGGTGCTGCGCGCCAACAGCCTGGACACCGCTTCGCTCATCTCCGTCATCTTCACGACGACACCTGACCTGACGTCCGACTTCCCGGCTGCTGCCGCGCGGGAGATGGGCCTCGGTGACGTGCCGCTGCTGTGCGCGGTCGAGATGGACGTGCCCGGCTCGTTGCCCCGCGTCGTCCGCCTGCTGGCGCACGCGAACCTGGACGTGCCGCTCGCCGAGGTGCGGCACGTATACCTGCACGGCGCCACCGTGCTGCGCCGGGACCTGGCGCAATGAGCGCTGACGCCTCGCTCTCGACCCGGGGTCCCGTCCTGGTCGTCGGCGCCGGGCTGGTCGGGACGAGCATCGGGCTGAGCCTGGCCACCCGAGGCGTGGAGGTCCTGCTCAGCGACTCCTCTCCGACGACGCTGGCCCTGGCCCGGGAGGTGGGCGCGGGCCGGGCGCTGACGCCGCAGGACGTGCCTACCCTCGTCGTCGTATCGGCGCCGCCGGACGTGTGCGCGCGGCTCGTGGTCGAACAGCTCGCGGCCTACCCGGGCGCGATCGTGACCGACGTCGCGAGCGTCAAGGCGAGCATCGCGCGCTCGGTGCTGGGCGCGGTCGAGGACGCGACCCGGTACGTCGGCTCGCACCCGATGGCCGGGAGCGAGCGTTCCGGGCCGACCGCCGCGCGGGCCG
>DAIPJR010000263.1:0-2856 GCA_036770165.1 Actinomycetes bacterium
CGAGGGCGGCCGCCTGCGCGAGCCGCAGGTCGTCCGGGCGGCCAGCCAGGTTCTCGCAGACGAGCACCGCCGCCGACCGCGTCGCCGCGACCGCCAGCAGCGCGCCCGTCGCGGCGTCCCCGCGCAGGTTCGGGTTGCCGGAGCGTACGAGCCTGGCGGCGAGCTCGGCCAGCTCGGCGCCGATCGCCGCGACCTCGAGGGGCACCCGTACCGCCTCGTCCAGCGCGGCCAGCACGGCCGCCCCGCGAGGATCGAGCCGGCGAGCGGCCACGTACGCGGCGTAGACGGCGAGGTCGTCCTCGGCGAGCGAGGACGCGCGGATCCGCAACGCGGTGGCCGTGCTCGCGACGGCTCCCGGCGCGTCCTCGGCCGCGGCGAACAGCGCGGCCATCGTGGTCAGGGCACCCGCCAGGGCCGCGACGATCCCGGCCGCGGCCCCCCCCCCGGGCGCGGTCGTACGGGCAGCGACGTCGTCGAGCAGCCGCCGCAGCGGTGCGGAGCCGAGGTCCGACGGGCCGGTCAGGACAGGCCCGTGATCGTGCCGTCCGCGTCGACGTCGATGCGGAACGCGGCCGGGCTGCTGCCGAGACCGGGCATCGTCCGCATGTCGCCACAGATCGGGTAGACGAACCCGGCGCCCACCGAGGCCCGTACCTCCCGTACGGGTAGCCGCCAGCCGGTCGGCGCGCCCTTCAGCGCGGGGTCGGACGAGATGGACAGGTGGGTCTTGGCGATGCACACCGGCAGGTGGCCGAACCCGTTGGCCTCGTACGAGGCCAGCTGCTTCGCGGCTGCCGGGCTGTAGTCGACCCCGTCGGCGCCGTAGATCTTCGCGGCCACGGTCTCGATCTTCTCGCGCAGCGTCGCCGAGTCGGGGTACAGCAGCTGGAAGGTCGACGGCTCGGCCGCCGCCTCGACCACGGCCTCGGCGAGCTCGACCGCGCCCCTGCCACCGTCCGCGAAGTGCGTGCTCACCGCCACCCGTACGCCCATCGAGGCGGCGATCTCGCGGATGGCCTGGTGCTCGGAGTCGAAGTCGCCGGGGAACGCGTTGATCGCGACCACGGGCGTCGCGCCGTGCTGGGCCACGTTCTCGATCTGCTTGCGCAGGTTGGCGCCGCCGATGTGCACCTCGTCCGGGTTCTCGGCGAGCAGCGCCTCGGGCAGCGGCTTGCCCGCCACGATCCGGTGGTTGCCCGAGTGGGCCTTGAGCGCACGTACCGTCGCCACGACCACGGCAGCATCGGGTGCGAGCCCCGACGTGCGGCACTTGATGTTGAAGAACCGCTCGGCACCCATGTCCGCGCCGAAGCCGGCCTCGGTGATCAGGAAGTCGGCCGTGTGGATGCCGATCAGGTCGGCGATCACCGACGAGTTGCCGTGGGCGATGTTGCCGAAGGGGCCTGCGTGCACGAGGACCGGCGTGTTCTCCAGCGTCTGCATGAGGTTGGGCTTCACGGCGTCGCGCATGATCGCCGCCATCGCTCCTGCGGCGCCCATCTCCTCGGCCGTGACGGGCGTGCCGGCCTTGGTGTAGCCGACGACGATGCGAGCAAGCCGGGTTCGGAGCTCGCCGAGCGACGTGGTCAGCGCGAGGATCGCCATGACCTCCGAGGCCGCGGTGATGTCGAAGCCGGTCTGGCGCGTGACGCCGTCCTCGCGCGACCCGAGGCCGACGACGATGTTGCGCAGCGACCTGTCGTTGACGTCGAGGACGCGGCGCCAGGTGATGTTGTCGAGGTCGAGCCCGCACGCGTTGCCCTGGTGCAGGTGGTTGTCGACGAGGGCCGCCAGCAGGTTGTGCGCGGCCGTCACGGCGTGGAAGTCGCCGGTGAGGTGCAGGTTCAAGTTCTCCATCGGGACGACCTGGCTGTAGCCGCCTCCGGCCGCGCCGCCCTTGATCCCGAACGTCGGCCCCATCGACGGCTGGCGGATCGCGACCGTGGACGTCTTCCCGACGTGTCGCATCGCCTGGCCGAGGCCGACCGTCGTGGTCGTCTTCCCCTCGCCGAGCGGGGTCGGCGTGACCGCGGTGACGACGACGTACTTCGCGCGCGGACGGTCGGCCAGCTCCTCGATGGCGGTGAGCTTGATCTTCGCGACCGCATCGCCGTACGGCTCGAGGAGCGTCCGCGGCAGCCCCATCTGGTCGGCGATCTCGCCGAGCGGCTTGAGGGTGGCGGCTTGCGCGATCGCCAGGTCCGACGGGAACGGCATGAGGGCTCCTCCTTGAGTCCGACGCATCCGGAGGCTACGTCCCCTGACGGCCGTACACGTCCAGTTCCGTCGCTTTGACCGACAGCCAGATCTCGCGTCCCGGCGCGAGGGCCAGCTCGGCGACGCTGCCCGGGGTGACGTCGACGAGGGCGGGCGGCGTCCCCTCGACGTCGAGCCGGACGCGATCGGTGAGCAGCGAGAGCCCGACGACGGTGCCGGCCCACATGTTCCGGGCGCTCGCTCCTTCGGGCCGGTGGGTGCTCACGAGGACCGACGAGGGTCGTACGGCGACCAAGACCTCGCCGTGCTGGCCGTGGTCGGGGACGACGAACCAGCCACCGCCGGGCAGCACGACGCGGTCGCCGTCGATCCGGCCCTCGTAGAGGTTGAGCCCGACCAGGCGCGCGACGTAGTCGGTCGCAGGCCGGCTCGCGACCTCGGCCGGGGTGCCCTGCTGCACGACGCGGCCCCCCTCGACGACGAGCAGCCGGTCGGCCAGGACGAGCGCCTCCAGCGGGTCGTGCGTCACCAGCAGCGTCGGCCCGTCGAACTCGCGCAGGTGCCGCCGCAGCTCGGCCTGGACGTCGAGGCGGGTACGGGCGTCGAGGGCCGACAGCGGCTCGTCGAGCAGGAGCAGCC
>DAIPJR010000068.1:0-8445 GCA_036770165.1 Actinomycetes bacterium
GAAGCTTCGCGAAGAGATGCAGATCGAGCTGAAGGCGATCCAGCATGCCGTCGGGATCACGTTCATCTACGTGACCCACGACCAGGAAGAGGCGCTCACGATGAGCGACCGGATCGCGGTATTCAATCACGGCCGGATCGAGCAGGTCGGCTCGCCGGCCGAGGTCTACGAGCAGCCGGCGACGCCGTTCGTCGCAGGGTTCGTCGGCACCTCCAACCTGATCCGCGGAGACGCGGCTGCGGAGGTGCTCGGTCGCGAAGGCACGTGGTCGGTACGTCCCGAGAAGATCCGGATCGAGGCGGTGGACGCGCAGCCGGCGGCCGACGAGGACGCGGCGGCGGGGACGGTCAGCGAGGTCGTGTACGTAGGCTCGGCGACGCGGTTCCTCGTCGACCTCGACGCCGGGGCGACGCTGGTCGCCCTGCAGCAGAACCTGCAGACCTCGTCCATGGACGTCCAGGGCATGCGCGGCTCGCGCGTGCTCCTGGTGTGGAAGAAGCAGCACGAGTTCCAGGTGCAGCCAGCCAGTCCCCAGCTAGCCCATCAGTGAGAACACACGACAGGAGAACGCAGATGGCGCACAAACGTCGGCTAGGGATCGCGACGGTCGTTGCCGTGACGGCGATGCTGGCCGCGGCGTGCGGCACGAGCAGCGGCGGATCGGGCAGCGGCGCAGCGGCCGTGGCGAAGCCGCCCGCGATGACCGCCCTCAAGGCGCTCGGGTCGGGCGAGGGCGCGGTCAACATCCTCGCCTGGGCCGGCTACGCCGAGGACGGCACCAACGACAAGACCGTCGACTGGGTCCACCCGTTCGAGAAGGCCACCGGGTGCCAGGCCAAGGTGCAGGTCGCAGACACCTCGGACGAGATGTTCGAGAAGATGGGCACCGGGACGTTTGACGTCGTCTCCGCGTCGGGCGACTCGTCGCTGCGCATGGTCTATGCCGGCAAGGTCGCCCCGGTCAACACGGCGCTGCTCAGCAACTACGCCGACGTACCGACCTGGCAGAAGATGCAGAAGTGGAACTCTGTCGGCGGGGTGGCCTACGGCATGCCGCACGGGTGGGGCGCCCAGCTCATGGCCTACCGGACCGACAAGGTCGTCCCCGCCCCGGACAGCTGGAGCCTGGTCTACGACCCGAAGTCGCCGTACGCGGGCAAGATCACCGACTACGACTCCGCCGTGGACGGCATCGGGGCGGCAGCCGTCTACCTGATGGCGACCCAACCATCGCTGGGCATCAAGAACCCGTATGCCTTGGACAAGAAGCAGTTCGACGCGGCAATCGCGCTGCTGCAGGCGCAGAAGGCCGCGGTCGGCACGTACTGGGCGAAGTACACCGACGCGCAGAAGGCGCTCGAGTCCGGCACCACCGTCATCGGATCGACCTGGCAGATCATCGTCAACCTGGCCGCGGGCGACAAGGCTCCCGTGGCGTCCGTCCTTCCCAAGGAAGGCGCGACCGGCTGGGCCGACACCTGGATGATCGACGCCAAGAGCCCGCACCCGAACTGCGCGTACATGTGGATGAACTGGGTCACCAAGCCCGACATCCAGGCGCAGATCGCCGAGTGGTTCGGCGAGGCCCCGGCCAACACCAAGGCCTGCGCGCTCACGGTGGACAAGTCCCACTGCGATACCTACCACGCGAACGACCCGGCGTTCTTCCAGAAGATCTGGTTCTGGACGACTCCGCAGAGCGACTGCGTCGATGGCCGTACGGACGTGAAGTGCCTGCCGTTCTCGGAGTGGACGAAGGCCTGGAGCAGTCTCCGCAGCTGATCGGAGCGGACACCGGACCGAAGAGATGGCCGTGACGCAGCAGGAGCAGAGTCGCGGAGGGGCCGCACGTCGCCTCTCCGCGGCTCTGTTCCGACGTCCCCGGTTGCGGCTGGCCGGGCTGCTGAGCCTCCCGGTGGGCTGGCTGGTCTGCGTCTACCTCGCTGCCCTCCTTGCCCTGCTCGCGACGTCGTTGTTCACGGTGAACGAGTTCACCAACGAGATCCAGCGCGGGTTCACGCTGGGCAACTTCCACGACGTCCTCACCGACCGCGCCTACCTCGGGGCGACGATGCGCACGGTCGGCATCGCCGCCGCGGTGACCGTGCTGTGTGCCCTCCTCGGGGGGCCGATGGCCCTGTTCATGGCCAAGGTGGCGCCGGCCCGCTGGAGCAACGTTCTCGTCGCGCTGGTCGTCACGCCGCTGTGGGCGTCCTACCTCGTGAAGGTCTACTCGTGGCAGGCGATCGTCCAGCCCGGGTCTGGGGTGCTCGACTGGCTGCTCAAGCCGTTCGGCATCTCAGGCCCCGGGTATGGCGCGATCTCGGTGGTCCTCACGCTGTCGTACCTGTGGCTGCCGTACATGATCCTGCCGATCTACGCCGGGCTGAAGCGGATGCCGGACGTGCTCGTCGAGGCGTCGGCCGACCTGGGCGCTCGGCCCGGACGCACGCTGCGCAGCGTCGTGCTGCCCCTGGTCTACCCGTCGGTGATCGCCGGCTCGGTCTTCACGTTCTCGCTGAGCCTGGGCGACTACATCACCGTCGAGATCGTCGGCGGCAAGACGCAGATGCTGGGCAACATCGTCTACGACAACTACGCGTCCAACCTGCCGTTCGCCGCGGCCATCGCGGTGATCCCGGTGGTCATCATGATCGGCTACCTGATGCTGGTACGCCGCAGCGGCGCACTGGACAACCTGTGACGCGACCTCTGGGGGCCGGGCGATGACCTTGTCGAGGCGGGCGCGGTGGGTCCTCGGCGGCGCGATGGCGCTCGGGCTCGGGTACATCTACCTGCCGATGCTGGTGCTGGTCATCAACTCCTTCAACGCCAGCCGCGTCTTCGCCTGGCCGCCCAAGAGCTTCACCCTGCGCTGGTGGACCGACGTGCTCCAGAACACCGGGGTGCGTCAGGCCGTGCTGACCTCGATCGAGGTGGGCCTCATCGCCACCTCGTTCGCGCTCGTGCTCGGCACCTTGCTGGCCTTCGCCCTGAGCCGGTACCGATTCTTCGGCCGGCAGGCGCTGTCGGTCCTGGTCGTGCTGCCGATCGCCTTGCCCGGCATCGTGACGGCGCTCGCCTTCCGTACCGCGTTCCTGACGATCCTCGGGATCTCCCTGTCCATCTGGACCGTGGCCGTCTCGCACGCCACGTTCTGCATGGTGGTGATGTACAACAACGTGGTGGCCCGGCTGCGCCGCATGGGGTCCACGGCCGAGGAGGCCTCGATGGACCTCGGTGCCGACACCTTCGTCACCTTCCGGCAGATCACCCTGCCGCTGCTGCGCGGCGCGATGTTCGCCGGTGCGCTGCTCGCTTTCGGCCTGTCGTTCGACGAGATCGTGGTCACGCTCTTCACCGCGCCGCCCGGGGTGACCACCCTCCCGATCTGGATCTTCCAGAACCTGTCCCGGCCCAACCAGGGAGCCGTCGTCAACGTGGTGGCAGTGATCTTGGTGCTCGCCTCGATCATCCCGGTGTACGTGAGCCAGCGGATCGGCGGCGACTCGGAGGGCGGCGGACGTATCTAGCCGCAGCCCCGACGCTCAGACCGATGCAACCCTCTCGGGCTGTCGCGCGTCTACCAGGGGTGAAGGCCATGCAGCAGCTGTCCGTCGAGCGGAAGAACGGCGCGCGCGGCTCGTCCGCCGCGCGGACCGAGGATCCGGCTCCCGGTCCCGCCGAGGAGTCCTCGCGCGCGGCCAGGCGAGACCTCGCCTTGATCGCGATCAGCCTCCGACGGAAGCGGCCGCGGCGGCTCAGCGCACGTTCGAGGTAAGCAGGCGCCGACGGCGTCTGACCGTGTGAACCAGCAGCAGGCCGGCCAGCAGCACGCCCGAGATCGCGTGCCACCGGATCCTGCTGTGGTGCGGCGCGAGCCAGTCCCACAGGCCTGACGCCAGCATCGCCGTCGTGAGGGCGAGCAGCAGCAGGTCGGCGGCGGCCAGGCGGCTGGACCTCGGGCGCAGGGACGGGCGCTGGCGCAGATGCGTGAGCAGGGTCGCCGACATGCGGCGGCGCTGCACGAGGTGGGTCACCGTCAGCGCGACGAACAGCAGGCCGAGCGCGATGTGCAGCGTGAGCACCGGCTCCTCCACCAGCGAGACCAGCGCCGTCGAGATCAGGCCGACATGGACCAACGCCCGACGGGTGCTCGCCCCGCGGGCGGTGGTCGACGGTACAGCCATGCGGTCGAGCCTGCGCGCCCAGACCCCTGACCGGCATCGGGGAACTCCCCTGGGCCGACCCTGATTCGCCCCTATCGTTGCGGGGATGACCGAAGCCCCGATCCGTTACCGGTCGGCCGACGAGGACAGCGCCCGCTGGCTCGGCTTCCCGTTCCGTACCGGTGACATCGTGATCAGCACGCGCTCCAAGAGCGGTACGACGTGGATGCAGATGATCTGCGCGCTGCTGGTGTTCGGTACCCCCGACCTGCCGGAGCGGATCAGCGAGCTGTCGCCCTGGCTGGACTGGCTGGTTGCTCCGCGCGAGGCGGTGGTCGCACAGCTCGAGGCGCAGCAGCATCGCCGGTTCATCAAGACGCACACGCCTCTGGACGGCATCCCGATCGACGACCGGGCGACGTACATCGTCGTCGCGCGGCACCCCCTCGACATGGCGGTGTCGCTCTACCACCACGGAGACAACATCGACCGCGTCCGGTGGCGCGAGCTGACCGGCCAGCCGGAACCGGAACTCGTGCCCCAGCCGAGGCCTTCGCTGCACGACTGGCTGCTGGACTGGATCGATGACGACGTGGACCCGCGCGAGGCGCTCGACTCGCTCCCGGGCGTGCTGCACCACCTGACCGACGCGTGGTCCCGGCGGGATCGAGCCAACGTCCGGCTCGTCCACTACGACGACCTGTCGGCGGATCTGGGCGGGCAGATGCGGGCGCTCGCCGACGGCCTCGGGATCGACGTACCTGATTCAGCCTGGCCGGCACTCGTCCGGGCCGCGACCTTCGAGCAGATGCGAGCCGGCGCCCAGCGGTCGGCGCCGGCCGCCAACGGCGTCCTCAAGGACGCCGCTGCCTTCTTCCGGGCCGGAGTGTCCGGGGCCGGGCGCCAGCTGCTCGACGATGCCGAGCTGGCCGCCTACCGATCGCGCACAGCCCAGCTGGCGCCGCCGGACCTGCTCGGGTGGCTGCACCGCGACCACGGCCAGGCCCCGGGTGCGGCCGCCGGCTGACGTGACGTGAACCGAGCGGCACGCGAACGACCCCGGTCGGGCGTCGCACGGCGGTGGTCCCAGCGTGGCCGAGGCATCGAGAGACCGGCCCAGAGCCGGTGCGGCGGCGGGTCGGGCGGAGGGCCACCGGGCGCCGGGTAGACTCGCACCCGTGCCACGTGGCGACGGTCGGCTGAACCACGAGCTGCTCCCCGACGAGAAGGGCCCGCAGGATGCCTGCGGGGTCTTTGGCGTGTGGGCACCCGGTGAAGAGGTCGCCAAGCTCACCTACTTCGGGCTCTACGCCCTGCAGCACCGTGGGCAGGAGTCGGCCGGGATCGCGGTGAGCAACGGCCACCAGATCCTGGTCTACAAGGACATGGGTCTGGTCGCCCAGGTCTTCGACGAGAGCCACCTCAGCGCCCTGCTGGGCCACCTGGCCATCGGTCACTGCCGCTACTCGACGACCGGGGCGAGCGTGTGGGAGAACGCGCAGCCGACCTTCCGCGCGACGGCTACCGGCTCGATCGCCCCCGGCCACAACGGCAACCTGACCAACACCGGCGAGCTGGCCACGATGGTCGACGAGCTGCAGGCCGAGCGCGGCGAGCTGACGCTGCACGGCGCCCCGCCGATCCGTTCCACCAGCGACACCGACCTGTTGACGACCCTGCTCGCGTCCCACCCCGACCTCTCCCTCGAGGCTGCGGCGCTCGCGGTGCTGCCGCGGCTGCGCGGGGCGTTCTCGCTCGTCTGGATGGACGAGGGCACGCTCTACGCTGCCCGGGACCCGCAGGGGATCCGCCCGCTCGTCCTCGGCCGGCTGGAGCGCGGCTGGGTGGTGGCCTCCGAGACGGCGGCACTGGACATCGTGGGCGCGTCCTTCGTGCGCGAGGTCGAGCCCGGCGAGCTGCTGGCCATCGACGAGCACGGCCTGCGCTCGCGGCGCTTCGCCGAGGCGGCGCCCAAGGGCTGCCTGTTCGAGTTCGTCTACCTCGCCCGGCCGGACACGTCGATCAGCGGGCGCAGCATCCACGCGGCACGGCTCGAGATGGGCCGACGCCTCGCGCTCGAGGACCCGGTCGAGGCCGACCTCGTGATCCCGGTGCCCGAGTCCGGGACCCCAGCGGCCGTGGGCTACAGCCAGGCGTCCGGCATCCCGTTCGGTCAGGGCCTGGTCAAGAACTCCTACGTCGGCCGCACCTTCATCCAGCCGTCGCAGACGATCCGCCAGCTCGGCATCCGGCTCAAGCTGAACCCGCTGCGCGAGGTCATCCAGGGCAAGCGGCTGGTCGTCGTCGACGACTCGATCGTCCGCGGCAACACCCAGCGCGCGCTGGTCCGCATGCTCCGCGAGGCCGGGGCCGCCGAGGTCCATGTCCGCATCTCGTCGCCGCCGGTGAAGTGGCCGTGCTTCTACGGCATCGACTTCGCGTCCCCGGCCGAGCTCGTGGCCAACGGGCTGACCGTCGACGAGATCCGGCTCTCGATCGGGGCCGACTCGCTCGCGTACATCTCGATGGACCAGCTGGTCGAGGCCACGCACGTCGCGGCCGACAAGCTGTGCCGGGCCTGCTTCGACGGCAACTACCCGGTACCGCTCCCGGACCCCGAGTTCCTGGGCAAGCACGTGCTCGAAGGCATGGAACGAGCGGTCAGTGCCGACGTCGACGGGCTGGCGGCCCTCGTCGGCGGCGGTGGAGCGGCCGACGCGCTCACGCGCCCGTGACGGGACCGGTGGTGAGCAGCTACGCGTCGGCGGGCGTCGACATCGAGGCCGGCGACCGGGCGGTCGAGCTGATGAAGGCCTCGGTGCTCCGAGCCAGCCGGCCGGAGGTCGTCGGCGGCCTCGGCGGGTTCGCCGGGCTCTTCGACGCCAGCGCCCTGAAGGGCTACCGCCGACCGCTGCTGGCGACCTCGACGGACGGTGTCGGTACCAAGGTCGCGGTGGCCCAGCGGATGGGCCGGCACGACACGATCGGCATCGACCTCGTGGCCATGGTCCTCGACGACCTCGTGGTGTGCGGCGCGGAGCCGCTGTTCATGACCGACTACATCGCCTGCGGCAAGGTCGTGCCCGAGCGCATCGCGGCGATCGTCCGAGGGGTGGCCGAGGGCTGCCGGCTGGCCGGCGCGGCGCTCGTCGGCGGCGAGACCGCGGAGCACCCCGGCCTGCTCGGACCGGACGAGTACGACGTGGCCGGCGCCGGGACCGGGGTGGTCGAGGCCGACCGCCTGCTCGGTGCCGCCCGGGTCGGCGCGGGTGACGTGGTCGTCGCGATGGCCTCGTCGGGGCTGCACTCCAACGGCTACTCCCTCGTCCGGCAGGTGCTGTTCGCGCAAGCGGGCTGGGACGTCGACCGCGAGGTCGCCGAGCTGGGGCGCACCCTCGGCGAGGAGCTGCTGGAGCCGACCCGCATCTACGCGCTGGACTGCCTCGCGCTGGCCGCCGACGACTCCGCGCTGGTGCGCGCGATGGCGCACATCACCGGTGGCGGGTTCGCGGCCAACCTGGCGCGGGTCGTCCCCGCCGGGCTCTGCGCGCGCATCGACCGGTCGACGTGGGCGCCGGCTCCGGTGTTCGGCCTCGTCGGCACGCTCGGCGGCGTCGACCAGCTCGAGCTCGAACGTACGTTGAACATGGGCGTGGGCATGGCGGCCGTGGTCGCCCCCGAGGGTGTGGCTGCGACCCTGCGCCTGCTGGGCACGCGCGGACTACCCGCGTGGGTGTGCGGCGAGATCGTGGCCGGCGACTCAGCGGACTCAGCCGGCGCAGCCGTGGCTGACGCAAGCACCGGCGCGGCGCAGCTGTCCGGCGCTTACCGCAGCTGATGCCTGATCAGTCCTCGGCGTCGTCGTCCTCGACGTACTTCGCGTAGGGATCGTCCAGCTCGTCGACGTCGTCCGCCGCTACGGGAGGGCTCGGACGAGCCGCCGCTCCGTTGCTCGGACTCGCGCCGGCGAGCTCTGCCTGCAGAGCAGCCGGGTCCAGCCCGTGCGTGCTGTACTTCAGGTCACGGGCGACCCTGGTCTGCTTGGCCTTGGCCCGGCCGCGCCCCATGGCTCGACCCCCTCTGTCGGGGCAGCAGCCCCTGTCGGCGTCACGTATCCGCGACCGACGGTGAGCCGCCGGCCGGCGTACGTCCTAGGGTAACGGTTCTTCGCCGGTCTCGGGTGCATCAGGCCGGGTCGCCGATCGGGAGGAGGTGTCCGGCCCCGCGGCTCCCGGGAAGAGCACGCCCGCCCAGGGACCGGCGGCCATGCGCGCCT
>DAIPJR010000068.1:8455-8781 GCA_036770165.1 Actinomycetes bacterium
GGGAGCCGGTCCGCGGCCGTCACAGGGGTCACTGCCTGCGCGGCGGCCGAGCGGAGCACCGACAGCGTCGTGTCGAAGATCCCCGCGGCCTTGGCGCGGGCGCGGTCCATAGCGAACCCGTGCAGCTCGTCGGCCACCTGGATCACGCCGCCGGAGTTCACGACGTAGTCCGGGACGTACAGGATTCCGCGGGCGGCCAGCTGGTCGGCGACGTCCGCGCGAGCCAGCTGGTTGTTGGCGGCCCCGCAGACCACCTGGGCGCCGAGCGCGGCGGCCGTCCGCTCGTCCAGGGCACCGCCGAGCGCACACGGGGCATAGACGTCGAG
>DAIPJR010000264.1:0-2810 GCA_036770165.1 Actinomycetes bacterium
TCGCGGACATGCTCGGCGAGCCACGGAGCGGTGGCGAACTGCGCGGCGTGGGTCTCTTCGTACAGACACACCCAGAGCCGGAACTGCCGGGGGTCCGCGCCGAGCTCGCGTTCCATCCGAAGCACGTTCGGCGCGACCAGCAGGAGGCGTCCGCGTTCGGCGGGCACGGACACCGTCGTCTCGCCACCGGGCACCGCACCGGGCAGCGCACCGGACGCCGCACCGGACGGCTCGGCGGTGAAGGGGTCGAACTGTCCGAGGACGCGAGAGGCGAGCGCCGCGAGCACCGCGCCGATCTGTGCCGCGCTGACCCCACGGGCGAGCGGCGCGAGCGACCCGCCGACGTTCGGCAGGGCGGTGCCGGTCATCACCCGGAGCATCGCCACGTTCGCCTTGGCCCAGTGGGCGCGGTCGACCACGACGACCCGAGTGGAGTGCCGGGCCGGCGAGAGCCGGGTCAGCTCGGCCACGTGCTCGGCAGCCTGATCGGCCGCGACGCGCAAGGCCGCGACGAGGGCCTCGAGCTCCTCGCGCGGAGCCGTCGGCCCGGGGCGGACGAGCTGCGCCGCGATCCGCGCGGCCGCATCCCAGCTCACCGGGGAGTCCTCCAGCGGGCTGCTCTCACGCACGTCGTTCATCTGGCCACCGTAGTCGCGCTGCGCGGGGGTGGCATCAGCCTGATGGGGCGAGACACCCGCAACCGGCGAGACCGTCGACGAGGCCGTCGATCACCACGCGTGGCCCGGTCTGGCCGCCCGGAGGGGTCTGGTCCGCAATCATCGCGAAGACCAGGAGCCGCCCGTCGGCGTCGAGGATCGTTCCGGCCAGAGACGTGACGTTGGGCAGGCTTCCCGTCTTCGCACGCACGACGCCGCGCGCACCCGAGGTCGTGAAACGGTCGACGAGCGTCCCGGACATCCCGGCCACGGGCAGGTCGAGCGCGACCGGGAGGTACTCGGGGTGGGCCGGGTTGGTCGCCAGCAGCAGGATGTCCGCCAGCAGTCGAGCCGAGAGGTGGCTGCCGTCGCCCAGTCCGCTGCAGTCTGCGAGCTGAGCGCTCGACGTGTCGAGACCGACGGCGGTGAGGTGCGCCAGGACCGCCTTGGTCGCGCCGTCGAAGCTGGCCGCGAAGCCAGACTTCACCGCGACCATGCGCCCGAGCGCCTCCGTCACCGTGTTGTCGGACGTCTGCAAGGCGTACGTGACGACCTCGTGGACGGTCGCGGAGTCGACGGACGCGATCGTCGCCGCGCCCTGGGCTGCCGCCGCCCGAGCGACCGTTCCGTCGATCGCGATGCCCTGCGCCGCGAGCGCGTCCGCAAAGACGCGCGCGGCCGAGAGGGCGGGATCGGTCTGGCGCGGTGGGTACTCCTCATCCCGCAGCTTTCCGACGTTCACCTCGAGCGACGCGACCGGTGCCACGAACCCGTTGGTCAGGTACGCGGCTTGCCACGTCGGGCTGACCGCGGGTCCGGTGAACAGCCGGTCGTCGAGGCGAACCCGAACGGTCGTGTTTCCGGACAGGCGGAGCGCGCGCGCGGTATCCGCGGCCAGATCGGCAAGACCCGCACGTCCGTTCGTCGCCGTCGGGTCGCCCGGGCCCGCGGCGAGGAGCAGGTCACCGCCGCCGACGAGCACGATCTCGGCGCCGGTCGAGCCGCGCACCACGCTCGTCGTGAAGTGCGACTCGGAGCCGAGCACGCCGAGGGCGGCCGTCGCGGTGAGCAGCTTGGCCGTCGACGCCGGCGTCCGCGGCCCGGATGCATCGACCTGCGAGATGACCGCTCCGGTGGCCTGGTCGATCACGATCGCACCGACCGAAGCTCCCGTGCGCTTGTCCGACACGGCGTGCGAGACGAGCGCGGACACCGCGTCGCCGTCCGGGACCGGCGCGGTCGCGCTCAGGTCCGACAGGACCGGGGGCACCGACGTCGGGAGGATCGCGCCCGGGGCCGTCGGGAAGGGAGGTGGCGGCGGCGGGAGCGGCGCGAGCGTGACGAAGCCGGGGACGGCGTCGTACGCGTCCGCGGTGAGATAGGCGCCCGCAGCGAGGACGACGGTCAGCACCGCGCTGCCGACGACGCGGGCGGTTCTCGTCATCCGTCCTGCTCCTCGTTCGTCCTCTAGCCGGACGCCTGGGCGCCGGATGTGCGTCACACTAGTGATCAGGATGCGGGCACAGGTATCCGTTCACGTCCGTGCCGCGCCGTCTTGACAGCGCAGCGGACACGTCAGAGCCTGGCGTCGCCGCACCGGGCCGGCCGAGACCCCGAAGGAGCACCGTGGAGTTCGACGTCACGATCGAGATCCCGAAGGGGCAGCGGAACAAGTACGAGGTCGACCATGTCACCGGCCGGATCCGGCTCGACCGGATGCTGTTCACCTCGACCCGCTACCCGGACGACTACGGCTTCATCGACGGCACCCTGGGCGAGGACGGCGACCCGCTCGACGCCCTCGTCCTCTTGGAGGAGCCAACGTTCCCGGGTTGCCTGATCCGCTGCCGTGCGCTCGGCATGTTCCGGATGCGCGACGAGGCCGGCGGCGACGACAAGGTGCTGTGCGTGCCGACCGGCGACCAGCGGGCGAGCTGGCGGCAGGACATCGACGACGTGAGCGAGTTCCACCGGCTCGAGGTCCAGCACTTCTTCGAGGTCTACAAGGATCTCGAACCGGGGAAGTCGGTCGAGGGTGCGCACTGGGTGGGGCGCGCCGAGGCCGAGGCTGAGGTCGTGCGGTCCCGCCAGCGGGCGATCGATGCGGGGCTGCACTCGCACTGACCGCGGCAGGTTACCCGCCGGTCAGGCCCG
>DAIPJR010000265.1:0-2797 GCA_036770165.1 Actinomycetes bacterium
AGCTCGAGCTCGTACTCCTTCCAGCCGAGGATCGACTCCTCGAGCAGGACCTCGGTGGTGGGGCTCGCCTGCAGGCCAGCGCCCCCGATCCGGTGCAGATCGGTCTCGTCGTAGGCGAGCCCGGACCCGGCGCCGCCCATGGTGAACGACGGACGCACGACGACCGGGAACCCGAGCACCTCGGCCCCGGCCAGCAGCTCGTCCATCGAGTGGCAGATCACCGACTGCGCCGACTCCGCGGCCAGGTGCGGGGACAGCCGGCCGACGATCTCCTTGAACTTCTGCCGGTCCTCGCCACGCTGGATCGCGTCGAAGTCGGCACCGATCAGCTCGACGCCGTACTGGGCGAGGACGCCACGCTCGTGCAGGGCCACCGCGCAGTTGAGCGCGGTCTGGCCGCCCAGCGTCGCAAGGAGCGCGTCGGGCCGTTCCCGCTCGATGATCTTGGCGACGACCTCGGGGGTGATCGGCTCGATGTACGTGGCGTCGGCGAACTCCGGGTCGGTCATGATCGTCGCCGGGTTGCTGTTGACCAGGATCACCCGCAGGCCCTCGGCGCGCAGCACCCGGCAGGCCTGCGTCCCCGAGTAGTCGAACTCGCAGGCCTGGCCGATGACGATCGGCCCCGACCCGATGACCAGGACGCTCTGGATGTCGGTACGTCGTGGCATCAGCGCGCCCCTGCGGTCGGGGCGGCCATCAGCTCGGCGAAGCGGTCGAACAGGTAGGCGGAGTCGTGCGGGCCCGCCGCGGCCTCCGGGTGGTACTGCACCGAGAACGCCGGCACGTCACGGCAGACCAGCCCCTCGACGACCCCGTCGTTGAGGCAGACGTGGCTGACCTCGACCCGGCCGAACGGCGTCGTCGACACCCGGTCGGTCGGCGCGTCGACCGCGAACCCGTGGTTGTGCGCGCTGATCTCCACCCGGCCCGTCGTCCGGTCCTGGACGGGCTGGTTGGTCCCGCGATGGCCGAACTTCAGCTTGTACGTGTCGAAGCCGAGCGCGCGTCCCAGCACCTGGTTGCCGAAGCAGATCCCGAACACCGGCTGGCGGCGGTCGAGCGCGCCACGCACGAGGTCGCGCGCGGAGTCGGCCGTCGCCGGGTCGCCGGGGCCGTTGGAGACGAACAGCCCGTCGACGTCCATCGCGAGCAGCTGGTCGGTCGTCGTCGAGGAAGGCACCACGTGGACCTCGATGCCCCGCTGGGCCATCAGCCGCGGGGTCATGGCCTTGATCCCGAGGTCGAGGGCGGCGACCGTGAAGCGACGCTCGCCGACCGCAGGGACGACGTAGGGCTCGGGCGTCGACACCTCGGCGGCGAGGTCGGCCCCTGCCATCGCTGGCGCGGCGAGCACGCGCTCGAGCAGCGCCCGCGGGTCGGACTCGACCGACGAGACCCCGACGCGCATCGCGCCGCGGTCGCGCAGGTGCCGCGTGAGCGCCCGGGTGTCGATGCCGCTGATACCGACCACACCCTGGGCCTCGAGCTCGGCCGGCAGGCTCCGGCGCGAGCGCCAGGACGACGGGATGGGCGAGGGGTCGCGCACGACGTAGCCGCTGACCCAGATCCGGGACGACTCGCCGTCCTCGTCGTTGACGCCGGTGTTGCCGATGTGCGGCGCCGTCATGACCACGACCTGGCGGTGGTACGAGGGGTCGGTCAGCGTCTCCTGGTATCCGGTCATCGCCGTGCAGAACACCGCCTCGCCGAACGTCTCCCCCCGGGCGCCGTAGGCCTCGCCGCGGAACGTGCGCCCGTCCTCGAGGACCAGCAGGGCCGCCTCGGTGCGGCTCATGCGAGCGCCCCCGCGAGGACCGTCGGGCGACCGCGCAGGAAGGTGGCGACCACGCCGGCCGGCAGCTCGTGCCCGGCAAACGGCGTGTTGCGGCTCTTGCTCGCCAGCGCCGTCGGGTCGACCGACCAGGCCGCCGAGGGGTCGACGAGCACCAGGTTGGCCGGCTCCCCCACGTCGACCGGTCTCCCGTGGCCGGCGAGCCGGCCGATGCGGGCCGGGCGGAAGGACATCCGGTCGGCGACCCCGGCCCAGTCCAGCAGACCGGTCTCGACCATCGCCTCGGCGACCACACCGAGCGCGGTCTCGAGCCCCACCATCCCGAAGGCCGCAGCGGACCACTCGCAATCCTTGTCCTCGACCGGGTGCGGCGCATGATCGGTGGCGACGGCGTCGATGGTCCCGTCGGCCAGTGCCGCTCGCAGCGCCTCGACGTCGGCCTTCGTACGCAGCGGCGGGTTGACCTTGTAGGTCGGGTCGTACGTGGGGGCCAGCTCGTCGGTGAGCAGCAGGTGGTGCGGGGTCACCTCGGCGGTCACGTCGACGCCCCGGCCCTTGGCCCAGCGGATCAGCTCGACCGATCCCGCCGTGGACACGTGGCAGACGTGCAGCCGCGAGCCGACGTGCTCGGCGAGCAGGACGTCGCGGGCGATGATCGCCTCCTCTGCGACCGCCGGCCAGCCCTTCAGCCCGAGGATCCCGGCGAGCACGCCCTCGTTCATCTGGGCGCCCTCGGTGAGCCGCGGCTCCTGGGCGTGCTGCGCGATGACGCCGTCGAAGGCCTTCACGTACTCCAGGGCCCGTCGCATGAGGACCGCGTCGGCGACGCACCGGCCGTCGTCGGAGAACACGCGCACGGCCGCGGCGGAGGTGGCCATCGCGCCGAGCTCGGCGAGCTGCTGCCCGTCGAGGCCGAGCGTCACCGCACCGACGGGCTGGACGTCGCAGTGGCCGGCCTCGCGGCCGAGCCGCCAGACCTGCTCGACGACGCCGGCGGTGTCA
>DAIPJR010000266.1:0-2790 GCA_036770165.1 Actinomycetes bacterium
TCGGTGTCCCGATTGTTTCACCGGTGTTACGCCCACGACTGGTGACCGTACCCCTTCTCCTGTCAGACCGGCCGGGGCCGCTGGCCCCGCCTGGGTCTGACACGAGAAGCGGTAGCCTGCGGGCATGGCGGCGGGGGACCCGGGCTACCGGGGAGAGCGGCTGCGACTGCCGCAGACGGGTCAGGGCTCGCTCGCCACCTTCGGGCGCCGGCTCGCCGCGCTGGTCATCGACTGGGTGGCGGCCAACCTGGTCTCGCTGCTGGTCGCGCACGGCCGGCTCAGGTACGGCAGCCAGTCGCTGAACCTGGTCGCGCTGGGCATCTTCGCCCTCGAGGTCTTCGTGCTGACCTGGCTGGCGGGGGCGAGCTTCGGCCAGCGGCTCGTCGGGATCCGCGTGGTCGCGCTCGACCGCGGCCGGGTCGGCCCGGTTCGGGCGTTCGTACGCACGGTCCTGATCTGCCTGGCGATCCCGCCGCTGATCTGGGACCGCGACGGGCGCGGTCTGCACGACCGCGCCGTGATGACCGCCGTCGTCGTCGCCTGAGGCCGCCGGTCAGCTGCTGGTCAGCTGCGGGTCAGCCCTGTGGTCGCGGCATCTTGATGCCCTTGGGCAGCGGTCCCTGCGGGATCGGCAGCGACTTGTGGCTGACCCCGAGCGCCTTGAGCCGGTGGTCCAGCTCGGTCATCTGCGGCCCGTTGAGGGTGCGGGGCAGCTTCATGATGGTGCCGGTGAGCTTGCGCAGCGGGATCTGACCCTCGGCGCTGCCGGCCTGGATCTCGTGCACCGGGATCTCGCCGAGAACGCGCTGGTAGCGCCGCTTCTCCGCCACCAGCATGTGCTGGACCCGGACCGGCGCACCCTCCCCGACGAGGACGACGCCGCACTTGCCGACGACGCGGAGGACGAGGTCCTGCTGCTTGTTGAACGCGATCGGCTCCTTGGTGACCGTGAAGCCCTTGCGCAGCGTCGACAGGGCCGACAGCGCCGCACCGGGCTGCCCCTCGACCTGCTTGTAGGCCGACGTCTCTGCCCTGCGACCGAAGACGACCACCGCCGCGAGCAGGCCAGCGGTGAGACCGAAGATGCCCCACAGCACCGGCCCCTTGAGCAGGACCCCGACGAGGGTGAACAGCAGCACGAACCCGACGATGATCCCGAGCAGGATCAGACCGATCCGCGGGTCGCCCTTCCGGGTCATCGTGTACGCGGCTCGGATCTGGGCGACCCGACCGGGCCCTTCCCTCTTGGGCTTCTTGCTCCTCGCGGCCATGGACCCAAGCCTAGAGGTCCACCGGGCTACCCGGCGTCCTGGGCCTTCTTGCGCCGGTCGTTGGCGAGGACCTGGCCCTCTTCCGGCGTCGGGGCGGTGCCACCGAGCCGGGTCGGCAGCCACCAGGTGTCCGTGGGCCCCTTGGGACGGTCGGGGTAGGTCTCCTGGGCGTGGTGCAGCATCTGGTTCATCACGGTGCGAAGTCGCCGCGTCCCTCCCGCCACTCCCTCGTCGACACCGACGGTCATGGGTTCACCGATGGTGATCGTGACGGGCAGCTTGCGCTGGGTCAGCGGCTTGCGGTTGTGGTACCCGATGACGCGCTGAGAACCCCAGAGGATCATCGGGATGATGGGTACGCCGGCATCGATGGCCATGCGGGTGGCGCCCTGCTTGAACGGCAGCAGCTCGTACGAAGGGCTCATCGTGGCCTCGGGGAAGACTCCGACGATCTCGCCCGCCTTGAGCGCCTCGACCGCTGCGTTGTACGAGGCGGCACCGGAGCTGCGGTCGACCGGGATGTGCCTCATGCCCTTCATCAGCGGCCCGGCGATCGGGTGCTTCCAGATCCCGTCCTTGGCCATGAAGCGGACCAACCGCCGGGCAGGTACGGCGCCCAGCCCGGCGAAGGTGAAGTCCAGGTATCCGCTGTGGTTGATGGCCAGGACGGCGCCGCCGTGCCGGGGGATGTGCTCGGTGCCGGTGATCGTGAACTTCAGGCCCAGCCCGACGAAGGCTGCGCGCGCGACCGCGATCACGGGCGGGTAGACCAGGTCGGCCATGGGTCAGCGAGCTCGTTCGACGACGGCGCGCGCCGCGAGCGCTTGCTGGTAGAGCCGTCCGGCCCGGTAGGACGAGCGCACGAGCGGGCCGCTCATGACACCCAGGAACCCGATCTCGGTCGCCTCCGCCGCGAAGGTGTCGAACTCGGCCGGCTCCACCCAGCGCTCGACCGGGTGGTGCCGCGGGCTCGGCCGGAGGTACTGGGTGATCGTGATCAGCTCGCAGCCGGCGTCGTGCAGGTCGGCGAGCGCCTGCGACACCTCGGCCGGTTCCTCGCCCATGCCGAGGATCAGGTTGGACTTGGTGACCAGGCCGGCCGCGCGGGCCTGCCGGATGACGTCGAGGGACCGCTCGTAGCGGAAGCCGGGACGGATCCGCTTGAAGATCCGGGGCACCGTCTCGACGTTGTGCGCGAGCACCTCGGGCGCCGCCTCGAAGACCTCGCCGAGCAGCGCGGGCACGGCGTTGAAGTCGGGGATCAGCAGCTCGACGCCGGTACCCGGGTTGAGCTCGTGGATCTGCCGCACCGTCTCGGCGTAGAGCCACGCGCCGCCGTCGTCGAGGTCGTCACGTGCCACCCCGGTGACCGTCGCGTACCGCAGCCCCATCGCCTGGACCGACGTCGCGACCCGCCGCGGCTCGTCACGGTCGAGCGGCTGGGGCTTGCCCGTGTCGATCTGGCAGAAGTCGCAGCGCCGCGTGCACTGGTCGCCGCCGATGAGGAATGTCGCCTCAC
>DAIPJR010000267.1:0-2772 GCA_036770165.1 Actinomycetes bacterium
CTGCTCGCCGCCGACCCGTACGGAGATCGCGGCGGCCCACGGGCGGAGGACGCGTACGGTCACGCCGGCCGGCCCGGGGTGCGGGCCGAGCAACGAGTGCGGCGCGTGGTGCCGCCCGGCGACCAGCTCGTCGAGCTGGCGGCGGAGGTCGTCGTCCAGCGTCTCGACCGCCGTGGCGGCCGTGCTCATCCGGCGAGCCGTTCGATCGCGGCCATGGGGAGCACCGTCCACCCTGGTCTCATCCGGGACTCGTAGATCACCTCGTACACCGCCTTCTCCGTCACCAGCGCACGTAGGAGGACGTCATCGTCTCGCGGATGCCGTCCCGCCGCAGCCGCATAGCCGCTGCAGAAGGCGTCGGCGTTGTGCTCGACCCACTCGGCGGCCCGGTAGGCCCTCTGGCTGTCGTCCGGGTGGTCGAGGAGGACCATCCTGGCCGCGTAGTCGAGCGACCGCAGCATCGCGGCGACGTCGCGCATCGGCGTGTCCAGGGCCCGCCGCTCGTCGGCCGGGGTGGCCGGCTCGCCCTCGAAGTCGAGCAGCTTCCAGCCGGCCGAGGTGCGCAGCACCTGCCCGAGATGGAAGTCGCCGTGGACGCGCTGGACGGCCAGCTTCTCGCCGGCGAGAGCCGCGTCGTGGAGGTCGTCGAACGCGCGGGCCAGCCCCTTGGCGTACGGGCGGAGGCTCGGCGCCTCCTCGACCGCCGCGTCCAGGCGGTCGCGCATGAGCTGGGCCCGCTCGGCGAGCTGGGACGGGTCGAGGACGTCGGTGGGGAAGGCCACGCGGAGCGCGGCGTGCACCTCGGCCGTGACGATGCCGAGCCGCTCGGCCTCGGCGGCGAAGTCGCCGCCGCAGTCGCTCGGGTGCAGGTCGGCCTCGACGAACAGGTCGCGCACGCTGGCCTTGGCGGACTCCCAGCCCTCGGTCGCGCCGACCAGGAACTCCTGCAGGAACGCCAGCACGCCCTCGGGGCTGTCGACCCAGCCGAGCGGTGCGGCGATGTGCGGGCAGCCGACGCGGTCGAGCGCGACATGCACCTCGACGTCCGGGTTCACGCCGGCTGCGACCTGCCGGTAGACCTTCAGCACCATCGCGTCGCCGTAGGCGAGGGTCGTGTTGGACTGCTCGCCGGTGAACACCAGGCTCGGTCGGTCGAGCAGCAGCTCGGGGCCGCCGTCGTGGTGCACGCGGTGGAAGGAGAGCGAGCCGACCGTCGCCTCCTCCGCGATCAGCCGGGGCCACACCGGCGTCACCTCGCGGTCGTGCAGGGCGTCGTACGCGGGCTCGGCACCGACGCGCACGTGCTCCAGCCGCTCGACCGGAGCAGCCGTCCGCTCGAGCTCGAGCTGGTAGGTGACCGTCTCGCCACCGTCGACCTCCGCGTCGATCATCAGCACGTCGACCGGCGGGTCGTCCACGAGCCGGGCGAGCGTGCGCACGTCCGTGACCGCGATCGAGCCGTGCTGACCGGCGAACCACCGCTGGCGGCCGAGGAACTCGGCCAGCTCCTCGTGGGTGGGCCCGTGGCGCAGGTCGGCGCTCACAACGTGTCCACCAGGCGGAACCAGTAGAACCCGTGCCCAGCCAGCGTGAGCAGGTAGGGGAGCTCGCCGATCCGCGGGAAGTGGGAGCCTCCGAGCATCTCCACCGGCTGGCTCCCTTCGTACGCTCGCAGGTCCAGCTCCACCGGCTGCGGTGACCTGGACAGGTTGTTGACGCACATCACGCGGTCGCCGTCCCACTCCCGCAGGAACGCGAAGACCGTCGGGTTGCTGCCGCCCAGGTCGGTGAACGAGCCGAGGCCGAACGCAGGGTTCTGCTTGCGGACCTCGATCAGACGCCGCGTCCAGTGCAGTAGCGACGTGGTGTTCTTCAGCTGCGACTCTACGTTGGTCACCTGGAATCCGTAGACGGCGTCTGCCACCGGGGGGAACATCAGCCTTCCCGGCTCACAGGTCGAGAAACCTGCGTTGCGGTCGGGGGTCCAGTGCATCGGGGTACGGACGCCGTCGCGGTCGCCCAGCCAGATGTTGTCGCCCATGCCGATCTCGTCGCCGTAGTACAGGACCGGGGAGCCGGGCAGGGCGAGGAGGAGCGCGGTGAAGAGCTCGATCTGGTTGCGGTCGTTGTCCAGCAGGGGGGCGAGCCGGCGGCGGATGCCGATGTTGGCCCGCATCCGCGGGTCCTTGGCGTACTCGCCGTACATGTAGTCGCGTTCCTCGTCCGTCACCATCTCGAGCGTCAGCTCGTCGTGGTTGCGCAAGAAGATGCCCCACTGGCAGCCCGAGGGGATCGGCGGGGTGGCGGCCATGATGTCCGAGATGGGGTAGCGCGACTCCCGGCGCACGGCCATGAACAGCCGTGGCATCACCGGGAAGTGGAACGCCATGTGGCACTCGTCGCCGCCGACCTCCTGGTTGCCCATGTAGTGGACGACGTCCTGAGGCCACTGGTTGGCCTCCGCGAGCAGCACGCGGTCGGGGTACAGCCGGTCGACCTCGGCGCGCACCTTGCGCAGGAACACGTGGGTGTCCGGCAGGTTCTCGCAGTTGGTGCCCTCGGCCTCGAACAGGTACGGCACCGCGTCGAGCCGTAAGCCGTCGATGCCGAGGTCGAGCCAGAACCGCAGCGCCTCGAGGATCGCGTCCTGTACGCGCGGGTTCTCGTAGTTGAGGTCGGGCTGGTGGGAGAAGAAGCGATGCCAGTAGTACTGCCGGCGGATCGGGTCGAACGTCCAGTTGGAGCTCTCCGTGTCGACGAAGATGATGCGGG
>DAIPJR010000268.1:0-2760 GCA_036770165.1 Actinomycetes bacterium
GCGCACCGAGGGCTACGCGGCTCTGCGCACCGCGCTGACCATGGAGCCCGACGCGATCATCGCGATGGTGAAGGACTCGGGCCTGCGCGGGCGCGGCGGCGCCGGCTTCCCGACCGGCATGAAGTGGGGCTTCATCCCGCAGGGCGACGGCAAGCCGCACTACCTGGTCGTCAACGCCGACGAGTCCGAGCCGGGAACGTGCAAGGACATCCCGCTGATGATGGCCAACCCGCACGTGCTGGTCGAGGGCGTGGTCATCGCGTCGTTCGCCATCCGTTCCAACCACGCGTTCATCTACATCCGTGGTGAGGCGGTCCACGTGATCCGCCGCGTCCAGGCCGCGGTGACCGAGGCCTACGCGGCCGGCTACCTCGGCAAGGACATCCTCGGCACCGGCTACGACCTCGACGTCACGGTGCACGCCGGTGCGGGTGCGTACATCTGCGGCGAGGAGACCGCGCTGCTGGACTCGCTGGAGGGCATGCGCGGCCAGCCCCGGCTCCGTCCGCCGTTCCCGGCCGTCGCCGGCCTCTACGCCTGCCCGACGGTGGTCAACAACGTCGAGTCGATCGCGAGCGTGCCGTCGATCGTCCGCATGGGTGCCGAGTGGTTCAAGAGCATGGGTACCGAGAAGTCGGCCGGGTTCACGCTGTACTCGCTGTCCGGACACGTCGCCCGGCCCGGCCAGTACGAGGCACCGCTCGGCATCACCCTGCGCGAGCTGCTCGAGGTCGCGGGCGGCGTTCGGGAGAACCACGAGCTGAAGTTCTGGACCCCGGGCGGGTCGTCGACGCCGTTGCTGACCGCCGAGCACCTCGACGTCCCGCTCGACTACGAGGGCGTCGGCGCGGCCGGCTCGATGCTGGGCACCAAGGCGCTGCAGGTCTTCGACGAGACGACCTGCGTGGTGCGAGCCGTGCTGCGCTGGACCGAGTTCTACAAGCACGAGTCGTGCGGCAAGTGCACGCCCTGCCGCGAGGGCACCTACTGGCTGGTGCAGATCCTCGACCGGCTCGAGCGCGGCGAGGGCAGCGAGGACGATCTCGCCAAGCTCCTCGACCTCTGCGACAACATCGTCGGCCGCGCGTTCTGTGCCCTCGGGGACGGCGCCGCCAGCCCGATCACCTCCTCGATCCAGTACTTCCGCGACGAGTACCTCGCCCACCTCACCCACGGCGGTTGCCCGTTCGACCCGGTCGCCTCCACCGTCTTCGCGGGAGCGCACGCCTGATGACCGTCACGACGACCACCCCGGCTCCCGCGGGCGACCCGGCTCCCGTGCCGGTCGACCTTGTGTCGATGACGATCGACGGCATCGAGCTGCACGTCCCGAAGGGTACGTTGATCATCCGTGCGGCCGAGCTGCTCGGGATCGCCGTACCCCGGTTCTGCGACCACCCGCTGCTCGACCCGGTCGGCGCGTGCCGGCAGTGCCTGGTCGAGGTCGAGGGGCAGCGCAAGCCGGTCGCCTCCTGCACGACGACGATCTCCGAAGGCATGGTCGTCCGCACCCAGCTCACCTCCCCTGTCGCCGACAAGGCGCAGAAGGGGGTCATGGAGATGCTGCTCATCAACCACCCCCTCGACTGCCCGATCTGCGACAAGGGCGGCGAGTGCCCGCTGCAGAACCAGGCGCTGTCCAACGGTCGTGGCGAGACGCGGTTCGAGGGCGTCAAGCGCACCTTCCCCAAGCCCATCCCCCTGTCGACCCAGGTGCTGCTCGACCGCGAGCGGTGCGTGTCGTGCGCCCGCTGCACCCGGTTCGCGGCCCAGGTCGCGGGCGACCCGTTCATCGAGCTGGTCGAGCGCGGCGAG
This sequence comes from Actinomycetes bacterium, assembly GCA_036770165.1. GTDB lineage: Bacteria > Actinomycetota > Actinomycetes > Prado026 > Prado026 > JANYIP01. Next base: position 1,816 of record DAIPJR010000268.1, read on the forward strand.
CAGCAGCAGGTCGGCATCAGCGCCAGCCAGCCGTTCAACTCCTACTTCTCCGGCAACACCGTGCAGATCTGCCCGGTCGGCGCGCTGACCGGCACGGCCTACCGGTTCCGCTCGCGGCCCTTCGACCTCGTGTCGTCGCCGACGGCGTGCGAGCACTGCGCGTCCGGGTGCGGCCTGCGGGCCGACCACCGCCGCGGCACGGTGCTGCGCCGGCTGGCCATCGACGACCCGGCGGTCAACGAGGAGTGGAACTGCGACAAGGGTCGCTGGGCGTTCCACTACGCGGCGCAGGGTGACCGGATCACCAGCCCGCTGGTACGCGACGTCGACGGCAGCCTCGTCCCCACCTCCTGGCCCGACGCGCTCGACGTGGCGGCTCGAGGGCTCGCGGCGGCCCGGTCCGTCGGCGGCGTCGGCGTCCTGGTCGGTGGCCGGGCGACCGTCGAGGACGCCTACGCCTACGGCAAGCTCGCCCGCGTGGCCCTCGGCAGCAACGACGTCGACTTCCGCGCCCGGCCGCACTCGGCCGAGGAGGCGGACTTCCTCGCGTCGACGATCGTCGGCCGCGGGGTCGGTGACGCGGCCGCAGCGTCGTACGCCGACCTCGACGCGGCGCCGGTCGTGGTCCTCGCCGGGTTGGAGCCCGAGGAGGAGTCGCCGATCATCTACCTGCGGCTGCGCAAGACGGCGCGCAAGCGCGGCCTGCCGGTCTTCGCGCTGGCGCCGTTCGCCTCTCGCGGGCTCGAGCGGATGTTCGGCCGGCTGATCCAGACCGTTCCGGGCACCGAGGCTGCTGCTCTGGCGGCCCTTGCCGGCGCAGGGAGCGGCGCCGCCGACGGCCCGTCCGGCGCGGCGGCGGCGCTGCTGCGCGAGCCCGGTGCGGTCCTGCTCGTGGGGGAGCGGCTCGCAGCCGTTCCCGGCGCGCTGTCCGCGGCTGCCGATCTG
>DAIPJR010000269.1:0-2753 GCA_036770165.1 Actinomycetes bacterium
CCCTCCGCCAGCAGCCAGTGGCCCGCTGCGTAGTGCTCGGAGCGATGGGCACCGCTCACGTGGACGACGCCGAGCCCGGTCGCCTCGCTGATCCGGGCGACCCCGGCGGGGTCGCGGCCCAGGCCCGTCGGTGTGGCCTCAACCATCGTGGTGATGTCCGCGGCTCTGAGCTCGGACGCCTCCCGGCCGCTGGCGTCCTCGTCGTCGAGCTCGTCGCCGGCGAGGAGCGGGGACGTCTGGAAGAGGTGTTCGTGGTAGTCGCAGCGACCGAGCTCGCTCGCTGGTCGGTCGCCGAGCACCGTGCGGACAAGGCCAACTGGGCCAGGACGGCCGTGGTCGCGAGGTGTGCTGGACGACATGCTCTGTTTCTGCTCCCTGCAGTCGGTGCAGGCCCGTGCCTCAGCAGGCCAGGCGAGTTAGAATTCCGTAGTAACACTACACCAGACTCGGCGCACGGACGTAAAATGGGCGCGCTCGCCGTGCGGAAGTTGCACGAGGCTTGGAGTGATCGGTAGTCTAACTACATTGCGCTTTTGACGACGAAGGGAAGACAGATGCTGGCGATACCAGAGCCGACGCTCACAAACGTGAACGCTCCGGACGTGCTCATGCAGCCCGGGGTGTTGACGATCGGCGCCGACGGTGTAGTGGGGGGCCGGACCAACGAGTACGACAAGTCCCTCGGTGATCTGAGCGGTGTGTACGCCGACGGGGACGCGTTCGAGGCGGCCGTGCGGGCGCAGGGCGCGGATCGTCTCGTGTACCACGTCGACGAGCACCGCGGGGCCGACGGCGCCGGCGCGCTGATCATCGGGACCAGCACCCTGCTGCCCGGCCGGATCGGTGACGAGTTCGCCGTGACCCGCGGCCACCTGCACGCCAAGGCCGACCGCGCCGAGCTGTACCACTGCCTCAGCGGCCGCGGAGTGATGCTCCTCGAGACGCTGTCCGGCGAGAGCAGGGCCATCCCGCTCTCCCCCGGGGAGGCCGTGCACGTCCCCGGCCACTGGATCCACCGCAGCGTCAACGTCGGCAGCGAGCCGTTCGTCACCTTGTTCTGCTACGCGGCGGACAGCGGCCAGAACTACGGGTTGATCGCCGACGCGGGCGGAATGGCCCAGCTCGTTGTCACCGACGGGGCCGGCGGCTGGACCACGCGGCCGAACCCGCGGCACGTCGGCTACCGGGCGGCCCGCTGATGAGTGCCCAAGACCTCCTCGCTACCGTCGAGCGGCACGGTGTGGTGCCGGTCGTCGAGGTCGACGACGTGGCCAACGCGGTCCCGCTGGCCCGCACGCTCGTCGAGGCGGGGCTGCCGGTCATCGAGATGACCCTGCGCACGCCGTCGGCGCTCGAGTCGGTCGCCCGGATCGCCGCGGAGGTGCCGGAGTGCCTGCTGGGCGCCGGGACCTTGCTGACCGCCGCCATGGTCGCCGCCGCGGTGGACGCCGGTGCCCAGTTCGGCGTGTCGCCGGGCGTCTCGGCCGCGCTGCTGACCGCGGCCGCCGAGCGGGATCTGCCGTTCATCCCCGGCGCGGTGACCCCGAGCGAGATCATCGCGATCCTCGACGCCGGGATCCACCACGTGAAGTTCTTCCCGGCCGGCGCCTACGGCGGTGTCCCGACCCTCAAGGCCCTCGCCGGGCCGTTTGCCGCGAGCGGGGTGCGCTTCATGCCCACCGGCGGGGCGACCGCCGCGAACTTCGGCGACTACCTCGCGCTGTCCAGCGTCTTCGCCGTCGGAGGGACGTGGGTCGCGCCCCGTGCCGACGTCGCGGCCCGGCGCTGGGACGACATCGGGGCGAGGGCCCGCGCCATCGTGACGGCGCGCAGCGCACGGGCCGCGGCGGTGACCGGGTGACCCTTGCCACCTACACCGCCGACACCCTGCCGCAGGCCGCGGACGTGCCGACGATCTACTTCATCGGCGTCACCACGGGGAAGTCCTCGATCCGGAGGGTGTTCCCGAGATGGGCAACGGAGCTGGGTCTGGGCGACGCGCGGCTGGACGGCATAGACCTGCCGCTGCACGCGCCCGCCGAGGACTACCGCCGCGTCGTGGACTTCATCGCCCGCGACCAGTTGAGCCGCGGCGCCCTCGTGACCACGCACAAGATCGACCTCTACGACGCGTGCCGGGACATGTTCGACGTGATCGACCCGCACGCCGAGCTCATGGGGGAGACCAGTTGCCTGTCGAAGCGCGACGGCCGGCTCGTCTGCCACGCCAAGGACCCGATCTCCTCGGGCCTGGCGATCGACGCGTTCCTGCCGCCGGGCTACTGGCAGCGCACGGGAGCCGAGGCGTTCATCATGGGTGCGGGCGGGTCGGCGATCGCCATCAGCTGGTACCTCTCGCGTCCCGACCGCGGTGCGGACCGGCCGTCGCGCATCGTCGTGTCGAACCGCAGCACGCCGCGACTGGAGGCCCTGCGCCGGGTGCACGCGGAGCTGGGCACCGACATCCCAGTCGAGGTCGTGCACACCCCGACGCTGGAGGGCAGCGACGCTATCCTCGCGACGCTGGCTCCGGGCTCGCTGGTCGTCAACGCGACGGGCCTCGGCAAGGACGCCCCGGGGTCGCCGCTCACCGACGCGGCGCGCTTTCCCCGGGACGCCGTGGCCTGGGACCTCAACTACCGGGGTGACCTCGTCTTCCTGGACCAGGCGCGCGCCGCGGGGCACGTGCGGGTGGAGGACGGCTGGGTCTACTTCCTGCACGGCTGGACGCAGGTCATCGCCGAGGTGTTCGA
>DAIPJR010000069.1:0-8494 GCA_036770165.1 Actinomycetes bacterium
GTTCTGCGTCGCCACGACCATGAACGGCGCCGCCAGCTCGTACGTCGTCCCGTCGACGGTGACCTGCCGCTCCTCCATGCACTCGAGCAGGGCGGACTGCGTCTTCGGCGACGCCCGGTTGATCTCGTCGCCGAGCACCACGTTGGCGAAGATGGCTCCGGGCTTGAACTCGAACTCCCGGCTCTCCTGGTTGTAGACCGACACGCCGGTCACGTCGCTCGGCAGCAGGTCCGGCGTGAACTGGATCCGTCGTACGGAGCAGTCGAGCGAACGTGCGAGCGACTTGGCGAGCATCGTCTTCCCCACGCCGGGGACGTCCTCGATGAGCAGGTGCCCCTCGGCGAGAAGGACGGTGAGGGCCAGGCGAACGACGTCGGGCTTGCCCTCGATGACGGTCTCCACCGCCCCACGGATGCGCGCCGCGGAGATGCCGAGCGCGTCGAGATCCATGCCCTCGGGCACGGCCTCGGGCGAGGTGTCGGTCGTCATGCCAGTGATTAAAGCCCGGGAGTGCGCATCACGGGTACCTGAAGTCAACACCGGGTCGTCGGGCCCCCCGTACCGACCGAGCCCGAATTGGCCCGGAAATGGTTGACGGTGGAGCGTTGTGGAGTAGGGTGGCGCACCTGGGAGCCAGTGGGGCCCCTAGGTGGAGGACCGAGGTGGGGTGGTGGAGCCGTGTTCCTCGGCACCCACCAGCCGCGGCTCGACGAGAAGGGTCGGCTGTTCCTGCCGGCGAAGTTCCGGGACGACCTGGCGGAGGGGCTCGTGATCACCAAGGGGCAGGAGCGCTGCCTCTACGTCTTCCCGGCCGCCGAGTTCGCCGACATGACCCAGCGGATGGCCGCCGCGCCCGTGACCAGCAAGGCCGGTCGCGACTTCATGCGGGTGCTGTTCGCCGGAGCGAGCGACGAGGTCCCTGACAAGCAGGGCCGCGTGATGATCCCCGCCGGACTGCGCACCTATGCCGGTCTCGACCGCGACTGCGTCGTCATCGGTGCCAACAACCGCGTCGAGATCTGGGACCGCGAGACGTGGGACACCTACCTGGGTGGCCAGGAGCAGGCGTTCGCCGAGCTCTCCGAGGAGGTGCTCCCCGGCTTGATCTGACACCGACTGTCGACCTGACGCGAGGTCTCCACCCGCTCTTCGCTTCCCCGCGGCCTCCTGGCTCACCTTCCCCGGTGCCAGGCGGCGACCGGAGCGGTTGGGGACCTGGCGACAGGTCCTGCACAGCACAGATGGCTGACCGGCAAAGCAGCGTCAACAGGGTCGAGAGGGTCGAGATGAGCGTGCAGCTGGCCGAGCAGGGCGGTGCCGACGAGGCGGCTCTTTCAGTGCTGTCAGTGCCGTCGGTGCCGTCTGATCCGTCGCGGCCCTCGCCGTGGTGGCAGGGCGTGTGGTTCGAGGGGTCGTTCGACCCTCGCGGAACGGCCTTCGCTCTGGTGCTCGCGCTCGCGGCCACGGCGGCCATGGTCGTCGTCGCTGCCGCAGTCGTACGCATCGCGGCCGGGGCCTGAGCCCAGCACCGTGACGACTCCCGCCGCGCGCCACGTGCCCGTGCTGCTCGAGCGCTGCATCGCGCTGCTCGCCCCGGCGATGACCGAGGACGGCTCCGTCCTGGTCGACGCGACGCTGGGCATGGGCGGCCACAGCGAGGCGATGCTGAGGACCTTCCCCGGGCTACGGCTGGTCGGCCTGGACCGCGACCCCCAGGCGCTGGACATGTCACGGGTCCGCCTCGCCCCCTTCGCCGACCGGACGACACTGGTGCACGCCGTCTACGACGAGCTGCCCTCGGTCCTCGACCGCCTGGGCCTTCGCCGGGTGCAGGGCGTGCTCTTCGACCTCGGCGTGTCCAGCCTGCAGCTGGACGAGCGCAGCCGCGGCTTCTCGTACGCCCAGGACGCACCGCTCGACATGCGGATGGACCCGACGAGCGGCCTCACCGCGGCTGACGTCGTCAACACCTACTCCGCGGCCGAGCTGGCGAGGGTCCTGCGGCAGTACGGCGAGGAGCGGTTCGCCTCGCGCATCGCCGCCCGTCTGGTCCGCGACCGTGAGCAGGAGCCGTTCTCCACCAGTGCCCGCCTCGTCCACCTCGTCCGCGAGGCGATCCCGGCGGCGACCCGGCGCACCGGCGGCAACCCGGCGAAGCGCACCTTCCAGGCCCTGCGGATCGAGGTCAACGGCGAGCTAGCCGCGCTGGAGCGCGCCCTCCCGGCCGCGGTCGACGCGCTGTCCGTGGGGGGCCGCGTCGTCGTGATGTCGTACCAGTCGCTCGAGGACCGCCTCGCCAAGCAGGTGCTGGCAGCCGGCTCGGCGTCGACGGCGCCGCGTGACCTTCCCGTCGTGCCCGAGGAGCTGCAGCCCCGACTGCGCCTGCTGACCCGTGGAGCCGAGACGGCGACCGACGACGAGATCACGGCAAACCCGAGGGCAGCGTCCGTGCGGCTGCGGGCCGCCGAGCGAGTGAGGGAGGCGGCATGAGCAGCGCCCAGCGGGCCGCGCGCACCACCGCTCCCGGCCGGCACCAGCGGACCCGCGAGCCGTCCCGCGAGGCCGCGCAGACCCGGCTCGAGGGCGTCCCGGCGACCAGTGCGCGCGCCTCGTCCGGCACCTTCGCCCTGTTCGTCGGCGCCGTGCTGGCCCTCGGCCTGCTCGGTCTGCTGGCCCTGAACACCCTGTTGGCCCAGGGCGCGTTCGCCACCAGCGACCTGACCCGCAAGCAGGCGACCCTCAACGACAAGGAGCAGACCTTGCAGCAGCAGGTCGCCGACCTCGAGGCGCCACAGGCGCTTGCGGCCGCTGCGCAGCAGCTCGGCATGGTGGGGACGAAGAACCCGGTGTTCCTCGACCCGGTCACCGGCAAGGTCATGGGCGTCCCGCTGGCCGGCGCCTACCCGGCCCGACCGGCGCCGACGACGAGCCCCACGGCGAACCCGACTGCGTCCGGCTCGCCGACGGCTACCGCGACGGCCACGACGAAGCCGACGGCCACGAGCAAGCCGACGGCCACGACCAAGCCGACGCCGACGACCAAGCCGACTCCGACGAAGCCAGGAGGGGCCGGATGACGCCGCCACCCACCAACCCGCCCCGCCGGACCTCGGGCCGGCCGAGCGCGACGGCCCCACGTCGCGCGTCCGCAGCGCGTACCCCTTCGGCGCGTAACGCGTCGGCCCGTACCGCGTCGGCCCGTACGGCCACCACCACCCGCCAGGCTCCGCGCAAGCCGGCCCAGCCGCGCCGGACCGGCGAGCCACCACGGCGCCAGGTCGCGCGTACCGGGCCGGCCCGCAAGCAGGTCCCGGCCGGTCGCCCGCCGAAGCGACGGGGCCGGGTGGTCCGGCTGTCCGACCCGCGCCGCCGGCTGCGCACCGCCTGCGTCGCGCTGGCCATCTTGATGTCGCTGTTCGTGGGCCGGTTGCTGCAGATCCAAGCCGTGGAGGCGCCGGCGTACGCCGCCCGCGCGGAGGCCGGCCGGTTGCGTACGGTCGAGCTCCCGGCGACGCGTGGCCAGATCACCGACATCAACGGCAACGTCCTCGCCACCAGCGTCAAGGCCGAGAACGTGACGGTGGACCAGACCCTGGTCACGGACCCGGCGAGCACCGCGATGACGCTGGCACCGCTGCTGAACATCGATGCCGCCACGCTGGTCCAGAAGCTGACCGGTACCAAGCGATTCGCTTACGTGGCCAAGCAGATCACCCCGCAGCAGTGGGCCAAGGTGGCCGCGCTGAACTTGTCGGGGATCTTCAAGGAGGACACGACGACGCGGGTCTACCCGGACGGCAACCTCGCCGCCAACGTGGTGGGCTTCGTCGGTGGCGACGGTCAGGGCCTCGGTGGCCTCGAGCTCGGTGACCAGTCGCTGCTGGCGGGTGCGAGCGGTATCGACACGTACCAGGCGGGGGCAGGTGGCAAGCAGATCCCCACGGCCGACTCGATCCTGCGTAACGCCGTCGACGGCACCACGATCCGTACGACCATCAACAGCGACATCCAGTGGGCCGCGCAGCAGGCGCTCACCTACGCGGTGAAGGCGGCGAACGCGGACAGCGGGACCGTCGTCGTGATGGACCCGCGCACCGGCGCCATCCTCGCGCTCGCGAGCGCACCGACCTTCGACCCGTCCGACCCGGGTGCGGCGCCGGTCGCCGACCGCGGCAACCGGGCGCTCTCCGACGTGTACGAGCCCGGGTCGACGAGCAAGGTCATGACAGCAGCGGCCGCCATCCAAGAAGGCACGATGACGCCGAACAGCGTCGTGACGGTGCCCAACTCGTTGCTGCGCGGTGGCAAGATCTTCCATGACGACGTCAGCCATGCCACCGAGCACCTGACGCTCACCGGGGTGCTGGCGAAGTCGAGCAACCTGGGGGCGATCCAGGTTGCGGAGACGATCGGCAAGGACAAGCTGTACGGCTTCCTCAAGGCGTTCGGGATCGGCGTGCCGACCGGCATCGGCTTCCCAGGCGAGAGCCGGGGCATCCTGTCTCCGCCGAGCCAGTGGTCCGACGCCCAGTTCGCGACGGTCGCGTTCGGTCAGGGGCTCTCGCTGAACGCCGTCCAGGGTGCGTCGGTCTACGCGACCATCGCCAACAACGGCGTGCGCGTCGAGCCGAGCCTGATCGCCGGCACGGTGGCTCCGGACGGCGTGTTCACGTCGTCACCCGTCCCCGCGCAGACCCGGGTGGTCAGCGCGCAGACCGCAGCCACGGTGCGGGACATGCTCGAGAGCGTGGTCTCCGACCAGGGGACGGCGCCCATGGCCCGCATCCCGGGCTACCGCGTGGCGGGCAAGACGGGTACGGCCAACCGGGTCGACGACACCTGTGGCTGCTACCGCGGCTACACGGCCTCGTTCATCGGCTTCGCTCCGGCGGACGCGCCGCGCCTGGTGGTCTCGGTCACCCTGCAGAACCCGAAGAGCGGGCACTACGGTGGCCGCCTCGGCGGACCGGTCTTCCGGCAGGTCATGGCCTTCGCCCTGCAGACGCTCGGCATCCCGCCGACCGGGACCGTGCCGCCCAAGATGCGACTGGTCGCGCCGTGACCGATGGGCGGGGTCGCGCCGTGGCCGATGCGGGTGCTTGCCCGGTCACCCAGGTAGCCTCACGCCGTGTCCGATCCTGACGGTGCGCGACTTCCGCGCCCGGTCGTCTCGCCGCGACGGCTCAGCAGTCTCGCGGCGGTCCTCGGGATCGGCGACGACCCGTCGTATGCCGGCGTCGAGGTCACCGGGGTCAGTCTCGACTCGCGGCAGCTGCGGCCCGGAGACGTCTACGCCGCGCTCCCGGGGGCGCACGCGCACGGTGCGGACTTCGCCGCTGCGGTCGCTGCGGCGGGTGCCGCGGCGATCGTCACCGACCCGGCCGGGCGCGCGGACGCGGCGGCGAGCGGGCTGCCGGTCCTCGTCCTTCCCCGCCCGCGGGACCGGCTCGGCCTGATCGCCGCATGGGTCTACGGCCGGCCCGCGGACCACCTGCTGCTGGTCGGCGTGACCGGCACCAACGGCAAGACCACGGTGTCCTTCCTGGTGGAGTCCGGGCTGCGGGCGGCCGGGCACGTGACGGGCCTGGTCGGCACGGTCCAGACACGCGTCGCCGGCGAGGTGGTGACCAGCGAACGTACGACTCCGGAGGCACCGGACGTGCAGGCGCTCCTGGCGCTGATGGTCGAGCGCGGCTGCACCGCGGCAGCCATGGAGGTCTCGAGCCACGCGCTCGCCCTCGGACGGGTCGACGGGATGAGCTTCGACGTCGCGGTCTTCACCAACCTCTCGCAGGACCACCTCGACTTCCACCCGACGTTCGAGGAGTACTACCGGGCCAAGGCCTCGCTGTTCACCGGGCAGCGCTCACGGGTCGGTGTGGTCAACATCGACGACGAGTACGGGCGCCGGCTCCAGCGCGATGCGAACGTCGCCGTCACGACTTTCTCGACCCAGGGGGCCGACGCCGACTGGCGGGCGGAGGACGTCGTCGCGCGCGGCGACGGCTCGACCTTCCGGGTGGTGGGTCCGTCGGGGGAGCGGGCGCCCGCGCGGGTGCAGCTGCCGGGAGCCTTCAACGTCTCCAACGCCCTGGCTGCCATCGTCAGCCTGACCCTCGCCGGGGTTCCCCTGCACGCCGCAGTCGCCGGTGTCGGCAACCTGCCTGGAGTCCCTGGGCGGATGGAGCGGATCGACGCGGGGCAGCCGTTCCTCGCCCTGGTCGACTACGCCCACACCCCGGATGCGGTCATCACGCTGCTCGAGTCGGTGCGCGGGCTCGTACCGGGCAAGGTGATCGTCGTGCTGGGCTGCGGTGGCGACCGCGACCCGTACAAGCGGCCGTTGATGGGAGCCGCGGCGGCCGGCCTGGCCGAGCTGGCCATCTTCACGTCGGACAACCCCCGCTCGGAGGACCCCGACCTGATCCTCGCCGAGATGATGGCCGGCGCCGCCGATGGCGATCTTCGGCCGGGGGTGCGCACCAGAGCGCCCGGGAGCACCTCCCGGAAGTGGTTCGTCGAGCCTGACCGGGCCCAGGCGATCCGCTATGCCGTCGAGGCTGCCGGTCCGGACGACGTGGTCGTCGTCGCAGGCAAGGGCCACGAGCAGGGGCAGGAGGTCGCCGGGGTCGTGCGTCCGTTCGACGATCGGGTCGAGCTGCGGGCGGCGATCGAGCGGCTGGCGGTGGCGTCGTGATCGCCCTCTCCCTGGGCGAGGTCTGCGCTGCGGTCGGCGGCTCCCTGCACGGAGCGGGCCCCGACGCCGTCGTGACAGGTCCGGTCGTCATCGACTCGCGGCTCGCCGCACCCGGCTCGCTGTTCGTCGCGATCAAGGGGGAGCACGTCGACGGCCACGACTTCGGCACGGCGGCCGTCGGCAACGGGACGGTCGCGGTGCTGGGGGAGCGGGTCGTCGCGGGCGTACCGACCGTCCTGGTCGTCGATGTCGTTGCGGCACTCGGCCTGCTGGCCCGCGCGGTGCTCGACCGGCTGCCCGGCGTGGAGGTCGTCGGCATCACCGGCTCGTCGGGCAAGACCGGTACCAAGGACCTCGTGGCCGGCCTGCTCGAGCGGACCGGTATCACCGCGGCGACACGCGGTTCCTTCAACAACGAGATCGGGCTGCCCCTGACGGTGCTCGAGGCCGACGAGGGCACCGCTCACCTGGTCCTCGAGATGGGTGCGCGGGGCATCGGGCACCTGCGCGACCTCACCCTCATCGCGCCGCCGAACGTGGGCGTCGTCCTCAACGTCGGGTCGGCGCACCTCGGCGAGTTCGGCTCCCGGGAGTCGATCGCCGTGGCCAAGGCGGAGCTGGTCGAGGCGCTCCCGGCCGACGGGCTCGCCGTCCTCAACGCCGACGACCCGCTGGTCGCCGCGATGGCCGCCCGTACCGGCGCCAGGGTGGTCACCTTCGGCCGGTCGGCAGCCGCCGACGTGCGTGCCGAGGACGTCGTCCTCGAGCACGGCCGGGCCCGGTTCCGGCTCAGCGCTGGCGAAGGGTCCGCCGACGTAGCGCTGGCGCTCGTCGGTGCCCACCAGGTGTCCAACTGCCTCGCTGCGGCGTGCGTGGCACTGGCCGCGGGGCTGCCCGTCGACATCGTCGCCGGTGTGCTCTCCGCAGCGCAGCCGAGGAGCCCGTGGCGCATGGAGGTCAGCGAGCGCCCGGACGGCGTCACGGTGGTCAACGACGCGTACAACGCCAACCCGGAGTCGATGGCTGCCGCGCTTCGCACCCTGGTCGACCTCGGTGAGGGGCGGCGCACCTGGGCGGTGCTCGGCGAGATGCGCGAGCTCGGCGCGGGTGGCGCCACCCACCACGACGCGATCGGTCGGCTGGCCGTACGGCTCGGAGTGGACCGGCTCGTCGTGGTCGGCCGCGAGGCGCGCGCGATGCACCTCGGCGCCGGACTCGCCGGCGGCGTGGGGACTGAGTCGGTGTTCGTGCCCGACGCCGACGCCGCGGCGCGGCTGCTCGGCGCGGAGGTGGCACCCGGAGACGTGGTGCTGGTCAAGGCTTCCCGGGCGGCCGGGCTCGAGCGGGTCGCGATCGCGTTGCTCGACCAGCTACCCGTTCTGCCACGCGTCGACGGGCCCGAGTCATGAGGCTCATCCTCGTCGCGACCGGAATCGGCCTGATCATCGGACTGTTCGGCACGCCGCTGCTGATCAGGTTCCTGCGCCGGCACGGCTACGCACAGGCGATCCGCGACGCGTCGGAGGGCTACCCCGCGCACGACTCCAAGAAGGGCACGCCTTCGATGGGCGGCCTCATCCTCGTCTTGGGCGCGATCCTCGGCTACGTCGCCGGGCACGTCTACACCTGGCAGGGTCCCACCGCCTCAGGACTGTGCGTCCTGTTCCTCATGACCGGCCTCGGCGCCGTCGGGTTCGCCGACGACTACATCAAGATCTTCAAGCAGCGCTCCACCGGGCTGAGGGCACGCACCAAGCTGATCGGGCAGGCGGTCGTGTCGCTGATCTTCGGCCTCCT
>DAIPJR010000270.1:0-2731 GCA_036770165.1 Actinomycetes bacterium
CGCGGCTGGTTCACGACGGCACCGTTCTCGGAGCCGGAGACCTTCGTGTTCCCCGACGGCATCGGCCCGGTCGAGTGCGTCAACGTCGAGCACGAAGAGGTGCTGCTGATGCCGCGGTGGGTCGACGCCAAGCGGGTGACCTTCAAGTACGGCCTCGGCGACGACTTCATCAACGTGCTGCAGGTGCTGCACAAGCTCGGGCTCGACTCGACCAAGAAGGTCAGGGTCGGAGGCGTCGAGGTCTCACCGCGCGACGTCGTCGCCGCCTGCTTGCCCGACCCGGCCGGACTCGGTGACCGGATGAGCGGCAAGACCTGTGCCGGCCTCTGGGTCAAGGGTCGCGGCAAGGACGGCAACCCGCGGGAGGTGTACCTCTACCACGTCGTCGACAACGCATGGTCGATGGCCGAGTACGGCTCGCAGGCGGTCGTCTGGCAGACGGCGATCAACCCGGTCGTCGCCCTCGAGCTGCTCGCCGAGGGTGTCTGGACCGGCGCCGGGGTGCTCGGACCCGAGGCGCTGGCGCCGCAGCCGTTCCTGGACAAGCTGGTCGAGTACGGCTCCCCCTGGAGCATCGAGGAGCGCTGACCGGCGCCGAGCTGGCCCGAACCGGGGTGGCGTAGCCGGGAGGTCAGCCAGGCGGGCCCGGTATCGGGCAACCCTGCCGTCTGCGCGGTCAGCCGCCGAGCGAGGCGAACGCCTTGTCGAGGACGGTGAGCGCTTCTTCGAGCAGGTGCTCGGGCATCACCAGCGGCGGCAGGAACCGCAGCACGTTGCCGTAGGTGCCCGCCGTGAGGACCAGTACGCCCTCTCGGTGGCAGAAGGCGGCGACGGCCGAGGCGGCGGCGGGGTCGGCGTCCTTGGTCCCCGGCTTGACCAGCTCGACCGCGACCATCGCCCCTCGTCCACGCACGTCGCCGATGACGGGGTGCCGGGACTGCAGGTCGCGCAGGGCCGGCAGCATGATCTCGCCGATCCGGCGGGCGGCACCGACGAGGTCCTGCTGCTCGATCGTCTCGATCGCGCCGAGGGCGGCGGCACAGGCCACCGGGTTGCCGCCGTACGTCCCACCGAGGCCACCGACGTGCGGAGCGTCCATGATCTCCGCGCGCCCCGTGACGCCGGCCAGCGGCAGGCCGCCGGCGATGCCCTTGGCCGTGCAGATCAGGTCGGGGACGACGCCCTCGTGCTCGCAGGCGAAGAGGTCACCGGTGCGCCCGAAGCCGGTCTGCACCTCGTCGGCGACGAACACGATGCCGTTGGCCCGCGCGTAGTCGGCGAGCCCGGCCAGGAAACCGTCGCCGGGCACGATGAAGCCACCCTCGCCTGCGATGGGCTCGATGACGATCGCCGCGACGTTGTCCGCGCCGAGCTCCTTGTCGATCTTCGAGATGACCTGGGCGAGCGCCTCGGGACCACAGCTGTCGGCGCCGGTCGGCCACCTGAACGGGTAGGCCAGCGGCATCCGGTAGACCTCGCCGGCGAACGGTCCGAAGGAGTTCTTGTACGGCATGTTCTTGGCGGTCAGGGCCATCGTCAGGTTCGTACGGCCGTGGTAGCCGTGCTCGAAGACCACGACGGCGTCGCGGCCGGTGTGCGAGCGGGCGATCTTGACCGCGTTCTCGACGGCCTCGGCGCCGGAGTTGAACAGCGCCGACTTCTTCGCGTGGTCACCGGGCGTCAGCCGGTTGAGCGCTTCGCAGACCTCCACGTAGCCCTCGTACGGCGTGACCATGAAGCAGGTGTGCGTGAACGCGGCGACCTGGGCCTGCACGTTGCGGACGACCGCGTCGGCGCTGTTGCCGACGTTGACGACCGCGATGCCGGCACCGAGGTCGATCAGCGAGTTGCCGTCGACGTCGACGAGGACGCCGCCGCCGGCCCGTTCGATGAACACCGGCAGCGTCGTGCCGAGCCCTCGCGCGCAGGCGTCGCCGCGACGCGCGAACAGCTCGATCGACCGCGGCCCAGGGATCGCGGTGACGAGACGGCGCTCCTGCGGGAGGGACGGACCGCCGGTGGGCTCGGTCATGGCTGCTCGCTCTCGTTCGCGTCTGGTCCGGCCGGGGGACGGCTCACGCCGGAGGGTAGAGCCGCAGCGTACGAAACAGGTCCGGTGATCGGCCCCTGTCAGCGTGGCCAAGGCGGTCGGTACCGTAGGCCATCCTGTACAAGTCATCCGCGCAAGAGGCGACCAGCTGGTGGACGAGGAGGATCCGTGCCGCCGAGCGTGCGCACCGTCACCGAGCTGCCCGGTCTCGGCCTCACCCTGCTGGCCGGCCCGGACGGGCGCGACCGGCCGGTGCGCTGGGTCGCGGTGTCCGAGCTCGAGGACCCGACGCCGTTCCTCGAGGGCGGCGAGATCCTGCTCACGACCGGGATGCGGCTGCCCGTCGACGAGCCTGGGGTCCTCGTCGACTACGTCGACCGGCTCGTGGACGCGGGAGTCGCCGCCCTGGGCATCGGCGTCGGCCTGACCCACGACGCCTGCCCGCCTGGGCTGGTGGCGGCGGCCGAGGCCGGCGGGCTCCCGCTGCTGGAGGTGCCGGGCGGCACCGCGTTCATCGCAATCAGCAAGGCGGTGTCGGCGCTGCTGGGCGTCGAGGAGTACGAGGGGATCCACCGCGCCTTCGAGGCTCAGCGCGACCTCACGCGGGCGGCGCTCGCACCGGACAGTGCGGCGGTCGTGACTGCCCGGCTGGCCAAGCACGTCGACGGGTGGGCTCTCGTC
>DAIPJR010000070.1:0-5902 GCA_036770165.1 Actinomycetes bacterium
GCACCTGCCCCCCGTTCACCTCGCCGCCGTCACTGAAGCCTCCCGCCCAGTATCCGCGCCAACACCGCGTTGATCATGGAGTAGTTGGGGGGTTTCCTTGATCAAGACCCCCAACCACTCCATGATCAACGCGGGGTGGGATCTACGGGGCTGGGGTGAAGGTGGTCGTGGTGGCGGCCTGAGCGCCCGGGCTGGTGCTCAGCGCAGTGACCGTCACCGGCACCATGACCCCCACCGGAGCCGTACCGAGATCGAAGGACAGCGTCGCGGCGCCCGACGAGTCGGCGGTGGCCGCGTCAGTGACCTGCCCCGATGTGAAGGTCGCCACGCCGGTGACGAGGGCGCACCCGGGTTCCACGGATCGAGGCTGCAGGTCGCCGCGTCCACGGCGAGGATCTTGTGCCGTACGGCCAGGATGATCGGGCACTCGAAGCCGGTGGTACCGCCGGTGGTGTCGCGGTTCTTGTCTGCCGAAGCTAGTGAGACCGGTAGTTGGATACATGGGTCGAATGTCCGGAATCGGTCGACCGAACGGCTGAACGTGCGTCGAGGACGCCACCCCGGCGCGGGATGGCGTCCTCGGGCGCAGGACTAGGCGATCGTGGTGAACGCGGTCGAGCAGGTGGCCGTCTTCGGGCCGAGCGTCACCGTCACGGTCACCGGGACCCGGAAGGCTACGGTCGCCCCGCCGATGTTCCGGATCACGTCGCCGCGACCGGTCTTGTCCGCCTTCGACGACTGCGACGCGGTCGTCGCCTTGTAGTGGAAGATCGCCGTGATGTTCGCCCCTGGCTGCGTCGCCACGACGATG
This sequence comes from Actinomycetes bacterium, assembly GCA_036770165.1. Classification (GTDB taxonomy): domain Bacteria; phylum Actinomycetota; class Actinomycetes; order Prado026; family Prado026; genus JANYIP01. The sequence continues at coordinate 812 of DAIPJR010000070.1, forward strand.
TCGACGTTGGTGTGCTGGGCCGGGTTGGGCGGGTTCGCCGCGGCCCGGCAGCTGATGGCCACCGGGGTGAAGTACACGACCCCCGTGGCCGTCGCCTGGAGCGCCGAGCTGGTGGCGCTGAGGACGATGGCCACCGGGACGTTGGCGAGCGAGGTCCCGACCCCGAACGTGAACAGCACCGCGACCCCGGCCGTGGACGTGGTCGAGATCCTGCTGGCGCCGGTGTGCAGCAGCGCCGTGGCGGAGAGCGGGGCGGCGTCGACGTTCGTGGTGACGTTGAGGCTCACCTTGCCGTACTGCCCCGGGTGGACGTCGTCGAACGTGCCCGTGACGGTCACGCCCTGGTGCCCGGGTGCCCCGGTGGGAGGCGGCCCTGGCACGTTCGGGTTGCTGGCGTTGGTGTAGTAGCCGGCGAGGTCGACGATCATGTCCGTCGTGCCCGCCTGGTTGCGGAGCCGGACGTCCCCACCTGCACCGATCTCGGCCGAGACCAGGTTGGCGCGGGTCTCGTGGGCGCCGACGTTGATGTTGCTCGTCAGGGGCACGACGGTACCGGCTGACGGTGCCGGGTAGGCCTGGACGAAGGTCGCGAGCGACGGGCCGACGGCCGTGTAGTTGAACAGGGCCGCGGTCGCGTCGGCCGGCACCAGGGAGCCGTCGGCGACGTTCAGGTCGATGACGCCACCGGGGCCCACGCTCTCCTTGGTCGGCGTCGGCGCGTTGCCTCGGCTGTCCAGCAGCCGCGTCGGCGTCACCGGCGTGTAGAGCGAGCCACTGGCGTCCGGAGTGAAGTAGCCCTGGACGTCGGCGATGATCTGGACGTCACCGGCCGCGTTGGCGAACCGCACGTGGCCCGTATCACCGATCGCGACCGTGACGAGGTTGGCCGCGGCCTGCCCGGGCAGCACGTTCAGGTTGCTAATCGTCGGTATGGCCCCCACGCCGACCGGCGTCGGGTAGACCGCGACGAGCGTCGAGCTGGTCGCGTTGGTGGCCGTGACGTTGAGGACGACGGCGCTCGCGTTGGGGGGCACGCCGGCGGAGTTGGCCACCAGGGCGTCGATGTGCTGGCCAGGGCCGACCGGGCCGAGCGGGCCGATGCCCACGCGGGTGTCGAGGATGCGGGCCGGCGTCATCGGGTTGAACGTGTCGGTGGCGCTGCCGCTGTAGTAGCCGCTGACGTCGGCGAGCAGGTTGACCGAACCGGCGGCGTTGTAGAGGTTGACGTCCCCGGACGAGTCGACCGGGACGGTCACGAGGTTGGGGACGATGCGCCCAGCAGCGACGTTGATGTTGCTCGCCGCTGGCGGCGTACTCAAGCTGGCCGGGTAGACAGTCACGAAGGTGCTCGCGGTCGGCTTCACCGCGGTGACGTTCATGACCACCGCGTCCATGGCGTGCGGGAGCCCGCCCTGGTCGGCCACGTGAAGCGTGATGAACGCGTTGGGGCCGACGGCCGCAGCCACGTGGCCGAGCTCGCCCAGACCGGTACGTGTGTCGAGGATGCGCATCGGTGTCACGGCGCTGAACGCGTCCGTGGGCACGGCGGCGATCGCGGGGACCGTGGTCATCAGCCCCGCCAGCACCACCGTTCCGGTGACCGTTCCGGCGAGCAGGGACCGCCTCGAGCTCAGCTTCATGCGTCAACCCTTCAGAGGATGCCAACGGCTCAGCATGCCTCTTCCCGTGGCCGCGGGGGCTAAACCGTTCGGCCGGAGTTGTCCGCCGAAGGGTCAGGGAGTGATGGTCACCGTGAACGGGGCCGACGTGCTGCCCTCGATGCCGTCGATCCCGGCGACCACGGCGTAGACGGTGTGCGCGCCGATGGTCAGGCCACTCACCGGGAGCGTGGCCGAGCCGTCGGCCGCGATGATCCCGCTGCCGAGGGTCCCGGCGGTGGAGGCGTCGACGAAGACGACGCGCGCGCCCGGCGCGAGGGTGGCTACGGCTGGGCCGCCCGCCGAGGCGTTCGCAGTGAACGCGAAGCCGGTGCCGGACGCGGCCGTCGCGGGCCCGCTCAGCGTGACCGTCGTCTGCGGCAGCCGGACCGGCTGAGCCGAGAAGTACCCGCCGATGTCCGCGAGGACGTCGATCGACCCGACCGAGTTGTAGACCTGCTCGAAGGGGGCGCCGGTCGGTACGACCGCGACCTGGGCCAGGTTCGCGCGCACGGAGTGCGCGTTGAGGTTCAGCGTCGAGCTGGTCCGACCGACGGCGATCGACACGTTGACCGGGAACAGGCTGAGGAAGGTCGATGCCGAGGGCGCGTCCCCGGTGAGGTTGAGGATGACCGCGCCGGGCCTGGACTCGTTGGCCCCGAAGAGGAACGTGCCGGTTCCGGCGGCGCCCGGGCCGAGCGGGAAGCCCGAACGGGTGTCGAGCACGCGTACTGGAGGCACGGGGACGAGCGAGAGCGCACCGCCGGTGGAGTAGTAGCCCTCGACGTCGGCGAGCAGGTCGACGGACCCCGCTGCGTTGAACAGCGTGACGTCGCCGGACGACGAGACCTTGGTGATCACCAGGTTGGCCACGGCGGTGTGCGGCACGACGTTCAGGCTGGACGTCGAGGAGCCGCCGGCGAACCCGGTCGGGAACACCGACGCGAAAGTGCTCGCGGTCGCGTTCGCCGCGGTGACGTTGAGGACCACGGCATCGACGCCGGACGACGGAACGCCGCCCGCACCGGCCACGTGCAGGTCGACGGTCCCGCTCTGACCCACCTGGCCGACCACGGTCCCCGTACCGTTGCGGGTATCGAGGACCCGCGCCGGCGGCAACGCGGTGTACAGGTCGCCGCTGCCGCTCACGTAGTAGCCCTCGAGGTCGACGAGGACGTCGACGTTGCCCGCCGAGTTGTAGACGGTGATGCTCCCCGAGCTGCTCGTCTTCACGGTCACCAGGTTGGGGGTCACGGAAGCCTGGGCCGCGTTGACGGACGACGTCGCGGAGCCTCCGACGGCGCCCGTCGGGTAGACGCTGAGGTAGGTCCCCTGGCTGGGGTTCACGGCGGTGACGTTGAGCACCGCCGCTGTGACCCCGCTGGAAGGAACGCCGGGCGCCGAGCTGGGGATCGCCAGGGTGAGCGTATGGCCGGCGGCCAGCCTGGCCAGCGGCACGCCAACGCCGGTACGGGTGTCCGCGATGCGGGTCGGGTCGATCGCGTGGTAGGCCCCGCGAGCCACGGCCGGGATCCCGAGCGCTGCCGCGAGAGCACCCCAGCGCGGCGCGCCCAACCCGGTGACGTTGTCGTAGCCGACCCCCGCGGGGTCGCCGTTGTTGCCGGTGAGGACGTCCTGGAAGGAGTCGGCGCCGGCCGCGTACAGCGCCGCGTGGACGTCGCCCACGCCGGTGGTGCGACCGGCCTCCGACAACGCGCCCGCCAGGAACCCGGCGAACAGCGGCGACGCCAGGCTGGTACCGCCCACCGTCGGGAACCCGCCCCCGTACGCGACCGCGAACCCTGTGTTGGGGTCGGCCAGCATGGCCACGTCGGGCACCTGGCGGTGCGCGCCGGGGATGCCGAGACCAGCGGGCTGGTAGCTCGGTCGCGCGAACAGGACGCTAGCCCCACCGCCGGCTCCAGACCAGCCGGTGTCGTAGCCGTTGGTGAGGCTCGTCCCACCGACCGAGACGACCTCGGGGACGCTGGTCGGGAAGTCCACGGCGGTCGTCGCGTTACCGCAGTCGTCGGTGCCGCTGTCCCCGGACGACGCCGACATGGTCGCTCCTGCCGCGACGATGCGCTGGACCTGGAGCTGGATCGCGGCGGCCTCAACCGGCGAAACGCCGGTCTCGCAGTGTCCCCACGACGACGAGACGACCTGGATCTTGCCGGCTAAAGCGTCGTTGGCCATCGCGGTGAAGGCGTCGATCGAGCCGGACAGCAGGTTCGGCGCGAAGTAGACCCTTTGCCGGGCCATCGGCGCGACCGAGAGGATGGACTCGGTGTCGAGGACGACCTCTTCATCGGCGTTCCCGACGGGCAGGCCGGGGTTGGCACCGTCGACCGGCACCGTGGTCAGCTGGCCGGAGAACAGCGGGATGTCGGCGGCGTTCGCGTAGTCGACGAAGTCGGAGGTGTGGAAGCCGGAGAACTGCACGGTCGCCACGGTGATGCCGGCTCCGGCGGAGGGGTCGCGCGGTGCGCCGAAGGCGTCTCGCAGCTGGTCGCCGGTGAAGCCGGCGTCCCCCAGGGTGAACTTCGGCGCGGCGCTCGGCCGGTACAGCGGGCGGGTGTCGAGGCCGACGACGGATCGGGCGACGGTGCGCAGCGCGGCCGGCACGACGGGCGGGGTGACGGGGCGCAGGTAGCTGGCCGGACCGTGCGGCGCGTAGGGCGAGGGGGCGGCCACCAGAGCGGTACCGAACGCCGTCGACATCGCGCCGACCGGCCCGCTGACGGTGACGTCCCAGGCATCGGACCGCGTGACGGTGAGTCCGTGCTGCCTGGCCCAGATGACGACCCGAGCGCCGCTGGACGCGGCGGGTGCAAGGTGCGCCAGGGTGGCGAGCCTGGTCGCACGCGAGACGGTCGCGGGGGCCGCTGCCAGCCTCGCGATCGCCGCGTCGGCACCCGCGGGAGAGGCGATGGAGACCACGGCGCTGACCGTCCCGGCAGCTGCGCCACCCACGCCGGCCGCCTGCACGACCGCGTCGGCCACGGCGCGCGCGTGCACCACCGGCCGAAGGGGTGCTGGAGCCGTGCCGGCATGCGCGGGCAGGGCGGGCACCGCGGTCGCCGCGAGGGCAGCCACCAGCGCTCCCCCGCCCAGCACTCGACGCAGGTCGGACGAACGAAGGACTGCCGGCACGTGGAACCCCCGGGTCAGCGACCCCGCTCCCGAGGTCGAAACAGGTCGATCGATGCTAGCGACCGGCTCGGAGCAGCCCGGGCAGGCGGGAACGGGACACGCCGAGCCCGACGCTGTCTCTACGAGAGTGACCGATGACGGAGGGTAACCGCTACGGCCGTTCGGGGCACCCGTCGAAACCCACCAGGCCGCGCAAGGTGGGCCCGCCACCTGCCGACAACCAACCCATGAACCTCGACGCGCTGCCGGTCTGGGCCGAGCCCGTGGCCGAGCCCTTCCG
>DAIPJR010000070.1:6002-8374 GCA_036770165.1 Actinomycetes bacterium
CCATGAACCTCGACGCGCTGCCGGTCTGGGCCGAGCCCGTGGCCGAGCCCTTCCGCCGCGACCCGGCGTTCTGGCGGGCGGTCTACGCCAGCGCCGATGCGCTCGTACTCGTCGTCGTCGCTGCTGCAGCGTCGTTGCTGCTGGGCCGACTCGGCCTGCCCACCCTCGTCGCCCTGCTGCCGTTCCTGCTCCCGCTCGCCCTCGTCGGGTGGGCCGTCAAGGCCAGCTACCGCTCCTCCCGCGCGAGCCGCGTCTGGTTCCGCCGCCAGGCAGCCGACGACGGGCTGGCCGCGTGGCGCGACTCCGAGCGCGCGGCCGTCGCCCGCGTGTTCGTCCGCGCGATGTTCCGCAACCGGTTCCAGCACCCCTGACCTAGCCACCCCAGCCGCGTTGATCATGGGCAGATGGCCCCATTTCCATGATCCACAAGGGCCATCCGCCCATGATCAACGCGGACAGGGGGGTTCGCGGTCGTAGGCTCGACCCTCTGCGAGGACGAGCGAGGGAGCGCCCCATGTGCAGGAGCATCAAGACACTGCGGCCGCCGTACACCGAGGACGCCGGCCCGCAGGAGATGCAGGCCGCCGCGCTGCAGTACGTACGCAAGATCGCCGGGATGCGGGCCCCCTCACGAGCCAACCAGGAGGCGTTCGACGAGGCGGTGCGGCAGGTGACGGCAGCGACCGATCAGCTGCTGGCATCGATCACCGTGGGTCCTTCGGTGCAGCGGTCCAGCGACGCTGCGACCCGTCGTAGTCCTCGAGCAGCCACACGAGAGCGTTCGTCGGCCGTACGGCGAACAGCTGGTTGACCTGGTCCGACGCGGTCGGGACGTACTGCACGTCGTCCGGCCGGGCGTACTTCGCCGCGAACGCCGCGACGACCTCGGGGTGGGCACCGGGTCGCCCGACCGGCTCGGCGGTGCCGCGGACGATCACCACGTCGTCGCCGCTCTCCAGGTGCACCGCAACCCGCGGGTCCCGTTCCAGGTTGCGCGCCTTGACGGTGCCGTCCTCGGTGTAGAAGTAGAGGACGTCGTCGACGACCGCGCCCCACACCGGCGACACGTGCGGGCCGCCGGCCAGGTCGACGGTGCTGATCCAGTAGTTGCGCCAGGGCGCGAGCCGCTCGGCCACCTCGGTCCACGTGAGCATGCCGGCATGCTGCCATGCCGTACCCGTGGCCGCCTGCTGGTCCGCCTGCTGGTCCGCCTGCTGGCACGCCGGCCCCCTCGTAGGGTGGGCGCATGACGGGTATGGACATCGAGCGGCTGCTGGCCGCCGACCGTACGCACGTCTGGCACCCGTATGCCTCGGCGACGAAGCCGGCAGCAGTCCTGCCCGTGGCGTCGGCGTCCGGGGTGCGGCTGCGGCTGGCCGACGGGCGAGAGCTCGTCGACGGGATGGCGTCCTGGTGGTCGGCGATCCACGGCTACCGCCACCCGGTGCTCGACGCCGCCGTGACCGAGCAGCTCGCGTCGATGGCCCACGTCATGCTCGGCGGGCTGACGCACGAACCGGCCGTCCGTCTCGCAGAGCTCCTGGTCGCCATCACCCCGGAGCCGCTCACCCGGGTGTTCTTCACCGACTCCGGCTCGGTCGCCGTCGAGGTCGCGCTGAAGATGGCCGTGCAGTACTGGTCGGCGCGCGGCGAGGTCGAGCGCACCCGGATGCTGACCGTGCGCGGCGGCTACCACGGCGACACGCTCGGCGCGATGTCGGTGTGCGACCCGCAGACCGGCATGCACCGGCTGTTCCCCGGCCTGCCGCACCAGCTGTTCGCCGAGCGGCCGGCCTGTCGATTCGGGGAGCCGCTCGAGCCCGAGCACACCAAGGAGCTCGAGGACCTGCTGGCCCAGCACCACCTCGAGCTGGCCGCGGTCATCCTCGAACCGGTCGTCCAGGGCGCCGGCGGGATGTACTTCTACTCCCCCGCATACCTCGCCCGGGTCCGCGAGCTCTGCGACTCGTACGGCCTGCTGCTCGTGCTCGACGAGATCGCCACGGGGTTCGGCCGTACGGGTTCCCTCTTCGCCTGCGAGCAGGCGGGTGTCGTGCCCGACATCATGTGCGTGGGCAAGGCCATGACCGGCGGGTACGTGTCGATGGGCGCGACGCTGTGCACCGAGGACGTGGCGGTCACCGTCTCGGACGGGCCCGCCGGTGCGTTCATGCACGGGCCGACGTTCATGGGCAACCCGTTGGCGGCAGCGGTCTCCGCCGCGAGCATCGACCTGCTGCTCGGGCAGCCGTGGCAGGAGGCGGTGCGCCGGATCGAGCGCGGCCTGCGTGACGGGCTGGAGTCGGCCCGCTCGCTCGCGGGGGTCAGCGACGTGCGCGTGCTCGGCGCGATCGGCGTCGTCGAGCTGACGG
>DAIPJR010000071.1:0-8360 GCA_036770165.1 Actinomycetes bacterium
AGGACGGCGTACTCGCCCACTCCGGTCCCAGCCCCGTAGCGAGCTCGTCGACGGGGCTCGGGTCGACGCGAGCGGTCCGGTCGCCGAGGGCGATCCGAGCCAGCACCAGCATGGCGCCGCAGATCGAGGTGACCGAGTAGACCCGGTCGGCCGTCACGTCGGCCAGCAGCCCGTACAAGCCGAAGACGGCACCGTCTGCGGCGAGGACCAGCCAGGTCTGCGCCGCTAGTCCGGACACGTCGCTCGAGCGCCACGCCGTCGTGGCCGCAGGAGCCACGAACCACAGGATCGAGCAGCCGAGCGCCACGTCGATCGTATGGGTGCCGAAGGCCTGGTCGACGACGGCGACGAGTACGAGGAGGGCGGCCCACGTCGCAGGCAGCTGCGGGCGCAGCCGGTGCCCGGCACGGGCGGCGATCACCAGGGTCCCCACGGTCGCTGGGATGCCTGCGGCGGACGCCACGGTGACCCAGAAGTTGCCGTGCGCGATGCCGTAGACGGTCCATCCGGTGAGGCTGATCGTGCTGTTGGCCAGGCTCTCGAGGCTGAGCCCCGCGGTGCTGCCACCGCGCCGGAGCTTGAGCAGCTGAGGCATGGCGAACCAGACGGCGAGGACGACGCTCGCGAGTCCGATGACGTCGACGAGGGACAGGTCGAGCACGTGCGGGAACACGGGGAGGCACCTCTTCTTGCGCGGGGACGGTCTGTTCGGCAACAGACGAGGACCCGAGCTGGTGAGCCCGGGCCCTCGTCGAACGTTGTGCCTCCATGATCTCATCCGGCCCCTGGCGGCCCTACCGAATAAGCGCCGCGGGCGGGTGAGATGCCTCACCGTCTAGCCGGGAATGGCCGCGCCCACCTCGGCGTCCGGTCCCGTCGCACGTGCGGCGACGGTCTCGGCAGCGTGCTCTGCGTTCGTACGCAAGGGCACCTCGCGGATCAGCCAGGAGAGCGCGAACGAGAGCAGGACGAACGGTACGGCGTACAGGAACACCCGCGTCAGCGCCTCGGCGAACGAGAGGACGAAGCCGTGCCGCAAGGCCTCGGGCAGCGCGTCGATGAGCTTGACGCTCAGCGAGTGCGTCGGCACCTTGGCCAGGGCGGAGGACGGCACGTTCTCGCCCAGCCGGGACGCCAGCTCGCGGTTGAAGATGGACCCGAAGACGGCGATGCCGACGGAACCGCCGATGGACCGGAAGAAGCTCACCGTCGAGGTCGTGACGCCGAGATCCCTGCGCTGGGACGCGTTCTGCGCGGCCAGGATCAGCACCTGCATGACGAGGCCGATGCCGACACCGAGGACGACCATGTACGCCATCGTCACGATCTTGGGCGTCGTCGCCGACATGGTGGACAGCAGGTACATGCCGACGGTCGCGATCGCCGTACCCGTGATCGGGAACCAGCGGTAGTGCCCGGTGCGGCTGATCATCTGACCGGAGCCGAGCGAGGCTACGAGCAGGCCACCCATGAGCGGCAGCATCGTCAGGCCCGAGCTCGTCGCCGACGCACCCCCGGCCAGCTGGAGGAACAGGGGCAGGTAGCTGATGACGCCGAAGAGGGCGAAGCCGATGAGGAAGCTGAGTGCGGACGACAGGCTGAAGGTGCGGCCACGGAACAGTCGGAGCGGGATCACCGGCTCCTTGGCCCGGCGCTCGACCGCAACGAACACGGCGAGCAGGACCGCGACGAGCAGCCCGAGCAGGATGATGGTCGGCGACCCCCAGGCGTACTGGGACCCGCCCCACGTGGTGAGCAGGACCAAGCTCGCGACTGCGCCGGTGAGCACCGCCGACCCGAGGTAGTCGATGGTCGGCTTGACGGTGCTGGCGGTGTTGTGGAGGACTGCGCTGGTGACGACGAGCGCGAACAGGCCGATCGGCACGTTGACGTAGAAGACCCAGTGCCACGAGAGGTGGTCGGTGAAGAAGCCGCCGATCAGCGGACCGGCCACGCTGGCCGCGCCGAACACGGCACCGAACAGGCCCTGGTAGCGGCCGCGCTCCCTGGGCGGTACGACATCGGCGACGATCGCCATCGCGAGAACCATGAGGCCGCCGGCCCCGAGCCCCTGGACGGCGCGGAAGAGGATCAGCTGGGTCATCGTCTGGGACAGCCCGGACAGCATCGATCCGACGAGGAACACCGAGATGGCGAACTGGAACAGGTGCTTGCGCCCGAACTGGTCGCCGAGCTTCCCGTACAGCGGCGTCGACACGGTCGCGGCGAGCAGGTAGGCGGTGATGACCCAGGCGATGTGCGTGAGCCCGCCGAGGTCGCCGACGATCACCGGCAGCGCGGTCGCAACGATGGTCTGGTCGAGGGCCGCGAGCAGCATGCCGAGCAGCAGCCCGGACATGATGACCAAGGTCTGCCGGTGGGTCAGCGGCCCGCCGGGAAGGGTGTCGGGGGCAGCCGGGGTGGAGCCGTTGCTCATCTGGGGTTCCTCTTCTTCGGGGCCGTACGGAAGCGGTGGGCAGGAGCCGGGGCGGGCAGCCCGGCGGCGATGTGGTCGAACGCCTCGTCGATGAGCTCGGTGAGAGGCCGTTCGCCGGGGCCCGCCAGCCAGCTGATGATCGTCGTGCGCATCACGGTGCTCGCGACGCCGGCCAGCAAGGACGGGTAGGGGTCGAGGTCCGGGTCGGTACCGGTGCGGGCCGCGATGCCTTCGGTGAGGACCCGCTCCATGGCGGCAGCGGTCGCGAAGTAGCGCGGCTGCAGGGCAGGGCAGCTGGTGATCAGCTTCATCCGGGCCCGGATGTCGTCGGCGCGCTCGGCGACGACGGTCGCCCGCGTGAGCATGAGGGCGCGCACGGAGTCGAGGGGGGACTCGTCGGCCGGGCGGTCGGCGAGCGACTGGGCCATGTCGGTGGCCGAGCTGGGGTCGGGACCTACCAGGACCTCCTCCTTCGAGCCGAAGTAGTTGAAGAACGTGCGGGTGGAGACGTCAGCCTCGGCGGCGATGTCCTCGACGGTCACGTGCTCGACGCCACGCTCCACCGCCAGCCGGAGCGCGACGCCGCGCAGGCGGTCCCGCGTCTCGCGCTTCTTGCGCTCGCGCAGACCCACCTCGTGCGCGGCGGTCATCGTCATGCCGATAGTTCTACCATGAAAGTGCACACCGTGCAAGTTTGCCTATTCTGCAATCAAGACGGCGGGGCGGCCCGCTCAGTAGCCTGATCCCAGCCTGACCCAAGCCTGAGTCCGAGTCGAGGAGCTTTCCCATGGCCGTCCATCCCCGCGCCGGTGAGCTCGCCGACCCGGCCGACCTGGTCGACGTCGCCCGCCTCGTGACGGCGTACTACTCCGACCACCCTGACCCGTCCGAGCCGTCCCAGCGGGTGGCCTTCGGCACGTCGGGGCACCGCGGCTCGTCCCTGCTCGCCTCGTTCAACGAGGACCACATCGTGGCGACGAGCCAGGCGATCTGTGACTACCGCGCCTCGGTCGGCACGGACGGCCCGCTCTTCCTCGGCAAGGACACGCATGCGCTCTCCGAGCCGGCGTGGGTCAGCGCCTTGGAGGTCTTCGCCGCGAACGACGTGCAGGTCCTGGTCGACTCGCGCGACGCGTACACGCCCACGCCTGCGGTGTCGCTGGCGATCCTCACGTACAACTCGGGGCGGACCAGCGGACTGGCCGACGGGGTCGTGGTGACGCCGTCCCACAACCCGCCGACCGACGGCGGCTTCAAGTACAACCCGCCGGACGGGGGCCCCGCCGGCAGCGACATCACCGGGTGGATCCAGGACCGCGCCAACCAGATCCTCACCGCCGGCCTCGCGGGCGTCCACCGGGTTCCGCTGGCACGGGCGCGCGCCGCGAGCACCACCGGCGCGTACGACTACCTGGCCGCATACGTGGACGCGCTGCCGACCGTCGTCGACCTCGACGCGGTACGAGCCGCGGGCGTACGTATCGGCGCCGACCCGCTCGGTGGCGCCAGCGTCGACTACTGGGGCGTCATCGCCGAGCGGCACAGCCTCGACCTCACCGTGGTCAACCCGCTGGTCGACCCGACCTGGCGGTTCATGCACCTGGACTGGGACGGCAAGATCCGGATGGACTGCTCGTCGCCCTACGCCATGGCCGGGCTGATCGAGCGGCGCTCGGACTTCGACCTCTCCACGGGCAACGACGCCGACTCGGACCGGCACGGCATCGTGACCCCGGACGCCGGCCTGCTCAACCCGAACCACTACCTCGCCGTGGCGATCGAGTACCTGTTCTCGCACCGGCCCGGCTGGCCGGCGCAGACCGCGATCGGCAAGACGCTGGTGAGCTCGGGGATGATCGACCGCGTGGCGGCCAGCCTCGGGCGTCCGCTGGTCGAGGTGCCGGTCGGCTTCAAGTGGTTCGTCCCCGGGCTGCTCGACGGGTCCGTCGCCTTCGGCGGCGAGGAGAGCGCAGGGGCCTCCTTCCTTCGCCGTGACGGGTCGGTCTGGACGACGGACAAGGACGGCCTGCTGCTGTGCCTGCTCGCCGCGGAGATCACAGCGACGACGGGAGAGTCGCCCGGCGTCCACTACCGGCGCCTCGTCGAACGGTTCGGCGACCCGGCGTACGCCCGCGTCGACGCGCCCGCGTCCCGTGAGGAGAAGGCCGTCCTCGGCCGCCTCGCGCCCGAGCAGGTCACGGCGACCTCGCTCGCGGGCGAGCCGATCACGGCCAGGCTGACCACGGCACCGGGCAACGGCGCGGCGATCGGCGGGCTGAAGGTGACGACCGAGTCCGGCTGGTTCGCGGCCCGGCCGTCCGGTACCGAGGACGTCTACAAGATCTACGCCGAGAGCTTCCGCGGCGCCGACCACCTGGCGCTGATCCAGGCGGAGGCCCGCGACGTGGTCTCTGCCGCGCTGGCGCAGGGCGCCTAGGAGGCCTGGCGGCCGGCTCCGGCGAGGAACGGCGTCAGCAGGCCCGGGACTGCGTCGGCGGCGAGGTCGAGCGCCTCGGCGCTCGCGACGTCGGGCACCTCGTACGCTCCGTGCCCGCCGGCCGTCGTCGCCACGAGCGTGACGAGGCCGACGCGGCGCTGGAAGAACGACTGGTGGATGCGCCAGCCGATGATGCCGTCGCAGCGGAGGGCGGCGGTACGCCGGTCGATCGAGCCGAGCCGTCGTACGAGGTAGCCGTCGACGATGCCGTGACCGAGCGCGCGGTACCGGTCACCTGCCAGCCATACGGCGCCAGGCAGCAGGAGCAGGGACAGCCACCAGGGCCAGTCCGGGAACCCGGCCACGACGCGCAGCAGGACGAGGACGGTAACCGTCGCGAGCGCGATCCCGAGCGCGCGCACGTAGCGGCGCCGCTGCGCGGCGGGCCCGTGCGCACGAAGGGCTCCGCCGGTCGGATCGATCCCCCCCAGGACCAGCGCGGCGACCCGGTGGGCCTGGGCGAGCGGCGCGGGTGGCTGCAACAGCTCGCCGCCCTTGTCGCTGCCCCGGTTCTCCCGGAGCCCGGTGGCGATGGCGATGCACCGGGCTCCCCCGACGACGCGGAGCAGCAACGGTTCGCGCACCTCGACGCCGCGGAGCCGGCGCTCCTCCAGGGTGACCGAGCGGGTGGTGAGCAGGCCGCGCTGGACCCGGAGGGTGCCGCCTGGATGGCGGGTCAGCCGGAAGCCCCAGAACGCCAGCAGGTAGCCGGCGGTCGAGAACGTCGCGGCCAGGACGAGGAGGACCACGACCACCACGACGGCGTCCAGTGCCACGGGCGTACGGGCCAGCAGCGTCGCGGTGCTGCGTACCTGGCCCACCTGGTCGGGGTTGATGTGCGCCTCGTTGAGCAGGTGGAAGACGTAGCCGGTGACAGCGCCCACCGTCGCGAGCCCGGACAGGGTGAACGGCGCGAAGCGCACCCACGCCGGGTCGAACGCGGACAGCACGACCTCGGACGGCTCCACCTCCGCCGGCTCGAGCCGCTCACCGGGGAGTGGCGACGGTGCCGCCGAACGGTGCAGCAGCCGGGCCCGCAAGGCCTGAGCCTCGGCGGCCGAGACGGCGTCGAGCCGCAGCTCGTCGTGCCGGCCCTTGTCCTGCCGGCCGGTACCGATCTTGACGACGGCCACGCCGAGGACCCGGTGCATCGGGCTCGCCGTCGCGTCGACGCTGCGCACGCGGTCGAGCGGCACGGCCAGGTGCCGACGCCGCAGCAGGCCGGTACGGAGCTCGACCTGGCTGTCGCCGATCCGGTAGGTCGTGGTGAACCAGTGCGAGAGGCCGACCAGGACGACGAAGACGGCGATGGCGAGGCTGATCCACTGGTTCGGGCCGTCGTTCCGTCCTGAGATGAAGATCGCGAGGATCGGTATGGCGGCTCGGACCAGGCCCTCGACCGGACGGATGGCGAGGACGCGCGGGTCGAGGCGGCGCCAGTCGCTCACGTACCGTCCTCCCGGGTGGCCTGAGCGTCCGCGGTCAGCTCGTCGACCAGCCGAGCCGCCGTCTCCTGGTCGAGCCCGTGGATGGTGAGCGGCCCGGCAGCAGAGGCCGTCGTGATCGTGACCTTGGTGATGCCGAAGACCTGCTCGAACGGACCGCGCTCGGAGTCGACGGTCTGGATGCGGGACACCGGCGCGACCCGCCGCTCCTGGTTGAACCAGCCGGCCTGGGTGTAGACGGCTTCTGGGGTGGCCTCCCAGCGGTGGACCCGGTAGCGCCACTGCGGCATGACGGCGACGTGCAGGCCGCCGACGAGCACGGTCACCACGAGCGTCCCGACCAGCCAGCCGGGGTGCCCGTCGACGAGGACCAGCAGGAGCAGCTGCGCGGCGACGAGCACCAGCCAGCCGAGGCCGGCGCGCACGGCCCAGTAGGCGATCGCCCGCCGGCTGACTCGGTGCCGCGGCGGTCTCAGCTCGGTGCTCACCCCCCTACCCTGCCCCATCCCCGCGACCACCTCCCGCGATCATCGCGGGGAGGGGAGGCGTACCTCGAAGCGGCAGCCGCCGTCGACGTTGCGTACGCCGATCTGGCCGTCGTGCGCCTCGACGATGCCGCGTGCGATGGCGAGGCCGAGGCCCGCCCCTCCGTCCGGCCCCGGGGTCCTCGCCGGCTGGCCCCGCCACGCCACCTCGAAGACGTGCGGCAGGTCCTCCTCGGGGATGCCTCCGCACGCATCGGTCACCGCGAGCACGGCGCCCCCCTCCTCGGTCCGCACCGAGACGTCGACCACGCCGTCGGCCGGGGTGTGCCGGATGGCGTTCACGACGAGGTTGCGCAGCGCCCGATGCAGCTCGCGCTCGTCGGCGCTGACGGGTACCGAGGCTGAGGCGGTTCCGGTCAGGCGCACGCCGCGGGCCTCCGCGTACGGGTGGGCGCCCGCGAGGGCGTCGGACACGATGTCGCCGAGTGACACCTGCTCGAGCGTCAGCCGCAGCGCCCCCGCCTGGATCCGCGACAGCTCGAACAGGTCGTCGACGAGCGAGGACAGCCGGTCGACCTCGACCCTGATCTGGTGGTGGTAGCGGGCCGGGTCGTCGGCGACGCCGTCCTCGAGCGCCTCGGCCATCGCGCGCAGCCCGGCGAGCGGCGAGCGGAGGTCGTGGGACACCCAGGCGACGAGGTCGCGGCGACCGGCCTCGAGGAGCCGTTCGCGCTCTCGTACCTCGGCCTCGAGCATGGCCGTGGTCTGCAGGTCGCGTACCCGGGAACCGAGCAGGAGGCCGAAGGCTAGGGCCACCACCCCGGCCGCCGCGGAGACGATGAGGGCCACGTGGAAGTCGTGCGTCGACAAGAACATCGCCCACGCCGTCGCGATGAACCCGGCGACGAACGCGAGCACGGTCGTGACCGCAGGGACTACCGCCGCAGCCGCGATGGACCGCCGAGCCAGGAGGAGGAACGCGGCGTAGCCGATCGCGCCGACCGCGGCGGCCGCGAGCGCGGCGGTCAGGACGACGTGCGCGGTCGGGCTCATGGCCGGGTCACCCGCCTTCGGCTTGCGGGTCCCAGCGGTAGCCGACGCCCCAGACGGTGGCCAGCCGTACCGGGTTGGAGGGGTCGGCCTCGACCTTCTCGCGCAGCCGGCGTACGTGGACGGTCACCGTGGACTGGTCGCCGAAGTCCCAGCCCCACACCCGGTTCATCAGCTGCTCGCGCGTGAACGCCTGCCCGGGGTTGGCCAGCAGGAACGCGAGCAGGTCGAACTCGCGGCCGGTGAGCGAGAGCTGGTTGCCGTCCAGCGTGGCCTGGTGGCCGGTCGCGTCGAGCACCAGCCCGCCGTCGTGCAGGATCGAGGAGTCGTGCGCGGGGGCGGCGGGGACCGGCACCGGCGCCACGCGGCGCAGGACGGACTCGACGCGCAGCACCAGCTCCCGCGGGCTGAACGGCTTCGTGACGTAGTCGTCTGCGCCGACCTCG